>DSDE01000367.1 GCA_011049095.1 Fidelibacterota bacterium | reverse complement strand
GGTGAAAGCCGCAAATCATTAGCTGATTTATCCCTATTCTTTTTATTTGATATTTCACGGCAGCTTTGCTATTTTTCATTGAGAAAAATCAGGAGCAGATTAGCTTTATAAGCCAGCTAAAATCATCATTTCCCAAGGAGCAAAAAATGCATTTTCCAAATGAGATCAAACTGACGGCCGAACAGGAAACCATCATCAGTCAGCGAGAGGGTCAGCATCTGGTACTGGCGCCGGCGGGCACCGGAAAAACCGAAATCCTCAGTCACAATGTCCTCAATACGCTGGCAGAAGGGCTGGAGCCAGAAGAGATGATCTGCCTTACCTTTACCAATCGGGCAGCACGGGTGATGGCGGAAAGAGTCGCAGAAAAAATAGACGGAAAAATACCTTTTATCGGCAATATTCACCGTTTTGCCCTCCGTTTTCTATTAGAGAATGAACTGATTCCCAAAGCGGCTATCATTTTTGATGAAGAAGACAGCAGTGAAATTATTAGCCAATTGATTAAAAAATATGGAAGAGCCCGCAGCTCAGAAAAAGAGATTGCCACTGTAAATCGCTTTCTCAAAGGGCTTAGCCTGGAGATTCCGCTGGAGCTTCTGGACCTCCCAGATTATGTTTACCATAGCCAGGAAGAAATCCACAAAATCTGCACTGAATATGAAATCATCAAAAATGAGCTAATGGCCTTAGATTTTGATGATCTATTGCTCTATCTTTACCACGCCCTCCATCAGCAGGAAAAGCATTTTCGCCTGGCCGATTTTCGCTGGATTCAGGTGGATGAAGTGCAGGATATCAATATGCTGCAGTGGGCCATCATTGAGAAGCTGGGTCGGCCAAACGCTTTCCGCATCTATTTTGGCGATTACGAACAGGCCATTTTTTCATTTATGGGTGCTCGTATAGAAAACCTCACCCGAGCCGCCACAAAGAGCCGACTACACAATCTGACGCTGAATTTTCGCTCACCGGAGTACATTATCCACATGCTGAACTGCTATCTGACCCATAATCTCAAAAAGAAGTGGGTCATCGAAAGTCAGGCTGCAAAGAAAGCCCCTCAAGCTCCCAACAGCATGATTATCAGCAAAATCAATGGCCCCACTGAAGTCCAGGACGATTACATAGCCGAAAAACTGCTGCCTGATTTGCTGAGCAAAGAGGACGCGGGAATGACAGCGATTCTGGTGCGGACCAATAGAAGAGCCGATGAGCTGAGTTTTTCATTAAATATTGCCAGACTCAGCCATTTTCGTATCTCTGGCTTTGATCTTTTTCGGCGGCGCATCACCAAAGACCTGATGGCCTGGCTCAATGCCCTTATTTCTGACAATGACCGCATGGCCTGGAGCCGCCTTCTCTGGCTGGCTGTCCCTTCTATTACTCTCACCGATGCCCGCAACTTTATGACGCAGCTTTTTGAATTAGGAATGAGTCCTGCCGAAATGATGGAGCCTGAAAATGAAAAGCATTCCCTCATAAGCCGCTTTAATCATCACTTCTATAACGAAAGAATCGTCCTTTTAGACACCGAAACTGTAGGGCTGGACACTGAAAAGGACGATATCATTCAGATTGCCGCAGTGGAATGGCAGCATGGAGAAATAAGCCGCACCTTTAACCAATACCTGCAAACCCAACAAGAGATTGGCGAATCCGAATCGGTTCATCTAATCAATAATGAACTGCTCCAAAGTATTGGCCAGGAACGGAAATCGGTGCTGACAGAATTTGCAAAATGGCTGAATGGCGCCGTCGTTTTAGCCCACAACAGCGACTTTGATCTGCTGATTCTAAAAAATAACTTCGAGAGAGAAGCCATCCCCTTTCCAAAAATCATAGAGATTTATGACACTATCACGTTGACGCGCCGGCTCTTTCCCACACTCCACAGCTATAAACTGAAATCGCTCCTGGAAAAATTTTCCCTCGAAGGAGTCAATAGTCATAATGCCCTGGATGATGTGAAAGCCACCCTAAATCTGGCACAATTTCTGGCAGCAAAAACCGGCAGCTTTTTGCATAAACAGTATCAGTTTCTCAGCGATAACAGTAAAATAATTAATCAATTTCGGCAAAGAATGGGCGAGCCCTGGCAGGCGCTGCAGCATTCTCAAAAGCCACAAAGCATGCGAGCCTTGATTAATCGCTTCTTTGAATTTACCAAACCCTTTATCAAGCCCTATGTTGATGAAGATTTTGAGGAACTCGAGCGGCTGCTGCGGCATATGGATGCCCAATGTCCTGCCCTGCCGCCGCTTCAATTGCTAAAAAAGATTTTACCCCGCTATCGCCTCTATAAAGAAGCCGACTTGGTTTTGGGGAATGAGCAGATTTTATTATCTACCATTCACAAAGCAAAAGGGATGGAATTTCAGCGGGTCATCATTCCCGATGCCGATGACATAAACTATTTCAGCAGTATCAAAGCAGAGCAGCGGGAAGAGATGGCCAGACTGCTCTACGTGGCCCTTAGCCGCTCCAAATCAGAAATCCATATCTGCTATGCGACTTTTCCTAATACATATAGCCGCAAAAAGGGCTATGCCTCCTTAAGCCACTTTCTGGAGCCTGTAAAAAAGTTTTTTATCTGGAAAAATAGCTAAAAGCAAACTAAAAAAGAATACCCAGACTTAGGCCCGTGAAATTCATTCGTATCTCTTCCACAGTTCGGTAAGAATAGTTGATATTCAGCATCAGGCTGCTCCCACCCAGATTAAGAGCATAACCACCGCCTGCCAAAACGCCATAGCCTCCTTTTTTCCCATTGATATTATCACCATCGCTATCCTGGTAATTATAGGCGCTAATGCCTCCATCGGCCCGAATAAAAAAGCCTTTTCCAAAACGGCTCAAATAATGAATGACGCTGAAACTATACAGATAATAATTTTCCTGAAACCAAGTATCCTCAAACTGGAAGCGGTCGCCGGCAACATTAACAATCACTCCGACAATGGTCTGTGGACGTACCGGCAGATAAATTCCAAAAAGGTCTAAGGCAATTGATGTTCTGGAATCGGCCACATCAGCCATTCTCTCGTAGAGCTCTTTGTAATTTTCATCTTCATAACCGATGACAGAAGTGCCCACTCCCCAATATGTGTACCAGCGCTCGCTGAAAGCTGTTTTTCCGTCAAAATAATCCTCAGCCATCAGCAATCCAGCCATCGAAATGAGGAAGATTAACCCAAGAAAGCATCTTTTTCCCGTCACATTTCCTCCTTATTGTTTTTTATCATGAATAAACTTACAGCCGCCAGGCCCAGGCTCCAATGATTCTTTAACAAAAAATTGCGCAAGCCCTTGCAAAGATTTGAATGTTTTGGCAGAAAAGCTTACCTTTGGAGGTGAAATTGAGAGGAATAAGAATGAGACGAATTGCTGTTTTACTGTTTATAGCAAGTCTGGCTCTTGGGCAGTCGCTGAAAATCCAGCGACAGGACCTGAATATGCCAAATGATACAATGGCGTGGGCCTTCCCGCGCTTTATAAGCCAAGATGAAGAGCTGCTGCTAACGACGCCAAACTACCGTGGCTTGTGGCGCTATTCCATAGAGAGCAATATGATAGTAGAACTAACAGACGGTGAAGGCGCCGGATATCAGCCTTATATGCTCGATGAAAACCGGCTTTTGTTCAGGCTGACTTTGAGAAATTCGCCCGAAAAAATTGCACCGCTCCAGTATCAAATATATGAGCTCAATCTGCGAGATGGCGCGTTGCGGCCCCACAGTGAAAAGGGACGGGAGCTTCAATTGATTTCTCAGCACGCCGGATATGTAATCCAAAATGGGAAAAGTGCAAAATATCATCTCCTGGCAAATCAATCAGAGCCATGGGTGCTCATAGATACCAAAACGGATGCCATCCGCATTGGCAGGGGCGGCGAAATACGTAAGCTGCAGCCCAAAGGTGAAGCTCACTATCTGTGGGCCTCCCTCTCCCCTGCCAACGATGAAATCCTCTTTACTCACGCCGGAAAAGGGACTTATCTGTGTGACTTGAACGGCGCTATCACCGACTCGCTGGCTTATCTCAATGCACCGGTATGGTCTGCCGATGGCCGTTATATCCTGGGAATGGCCGATGAAGACGATGGACACGTGATTACCCGTTCTGAGATATGGCTAGTAGAGCGGGACGGCTTGCATCATCATCAGCTAAGCGACACACCGGACATTCATGAAATGTATCCCGTCTTTTCCCCGGCCGGCAATAAGGTGGCCTTCCATACAACTGAGGGAAAAATCGGCCTTATGAATCTAATCTGGGAAGGAGCTGAACAATGAAAAAGCTGATTTTCACTCTATTCATCTTTATCACCTTGCCTAATGCGCAAACTTTAGAAGGCTGGAAATTTTGCATCAATCCGGGACACGGTGGCCACGACAGCAATGACCGCTACATTCAAGCCACCGGCTTTTGGGAATCGGAATCAAATCTGACCAAGGGCTTGAAACTACGGGAAATCCTAGAGGCATTCGGAGCCGAAATTGTTATGACCCGCACCAGAAACCGCACTCAAGATGATATTGCCCTCTCTCAGGTGGTAGCCATCGCCAACAGCAACAATGTGGACCACATGCACAGCATCCACAGCAACGGCTGGAATGGTCAGTCCAATTACACGTTAATGCTCTTTCAGGGTGGTGACAATGCCCCCACCTACCCCGCAGCCAAAGTGATGGGGCAGATTATGGGAACAAAAATCTACCAGACTCACCGTACCACCGCGAATTATAATCGGGGCGATTTTGACTTTTACGGTACAGGACAGCCATATTTGGGTGTTTTTAGAAATCTGAATATGCCGGGTACTCTCTCTGAGGGGAGCTTTCACGATTACATTCCCGAATCATGGCGGCTTCGCAGTGAGGCTTATTGCCATTCGGAAAGCTGGGCGATGGCGCGAAGCTTTCTCGAATTTACCGAAACAGAGCCGCTGCCCTTTGGCTTCATTGCCGGGCTGGTGCGCAATCAGCAAAAGACCGTCTCCTGGTATTATCGTCCCGGCAGCAATGATCGCTATCAACCGGTGAATGGGCTAGAAATATTCATTCCCGAGCTGAATCGCAGTTTTAGAGGTGATTTCCTCAATAATGGCTTTTTCCTCATTGACAGCGTGCCAGCCGGTGATTATACCATTATTTACAATGCAGAAGGCTTTAATCCCGACACATCAACCATAACGGTCACCAACGATGCCCCAGTTTTTGCCGATAAATTTCTCACGAAAATTGACGGGCTGCCCACCATTCCCCAAAATCCCAGACTCATCGCCTCAGCCTCGCAAATTCATATTCTTTTCGAAGCTGTGGAAGGCGCTGACGGCTACATCCTCTATTATGGACCAGAGCCACACGTTTACAGCGATACCCTTAGCTCAGAAACAAATGAATTTACCATCAGCAACTGGCCGGAACTGAGCCCCTTTTATTGCTATCTCCGTGCCTATAATGCCAATGGCCTTTCTCCCAGAGTTAATACAGCGCTCTATGCCGCCGCCACAGAAAACAACGGTAAAATCGCCCTCTTTGTTGATGGATTCGACCGCAACTCCTATTTTAACAACAGCTATGACTACGTAAAAAAATACGCGCCTGAGCTGACAAATCGAGGCTATGGATTCAGTTTTGCCAAAAATGAAGCCATCATCAACGGCGATGTGAATCTCACCGACTACCAGACCTTGATCTGGATGAGCGGCAACGAAAGCACAGTTGATGAGACTTTCTCTGCTGTGGAACAGGAAAAAGTGGCCGATTTTCTGAAAGGTGGCGGCTATATGATGGTCAGTGGCGCTGAAATCGGCTGGGACCTTGGCAGAGAAAACAGCTCTTCAAATGCAGACATAGCCTTTTACACCGATTATCTGCGGGCTATTTACCGCAATGATGCCCCTGGAAGTCTTGCTAATTATTTTTATGAAGTTGAAGATTTTGGAGAATCTATCTTTGACGGAATCGCCAATTTTTGGATTGATGACGGCTCAAAAGGCACCTACAATGTGGGCTATGCCGATGGAATTTCACCGGTAGAAAGCGCCCACGCCGGACTCAAATTTACCGGAGTTGCCTATCAGCGCGCCACCTGCGCCATTCATTACCGGGGCTTATTCCCCGGGGGAAGCGAGCCCGGTAAACTGGTTTATTTCACCTTCCCTTTTGAAACCGTCTATCCTGATTCAGCACGCCAGGAACTGATGAACCGCGTTATGAGCTATTTTGAAGACCCGGAAACTGGTATGGAAAATATTGCCCTATCAGCGGATGCTTTTCAATTGCTGCCGGCCTATCCTAACCCCTTTAACGCCACTGTGAGCATCCCCTTCTACCTGCCACATTCAGCAGAAATTTCCCTGAAAATTTTTGACCTCAATGGCCGGCTGGTGCAAGAGCTCATCTCTTCCCAAAACTATAAGGCCGGTCACCAGCAAATTCAGTGGAATAGCCTCAACCGGAAAGCCTTGCCTGTCAGCAGCGGTGTCTATCTCATTCAGCTTAATAGTAAGACACAGCGCAGATTCCAAAAAATTTCGCTAATGAAATAAGACAATAGCCAACAGTTGATTGTTGATTGCACATAAGTATTCAGTCAAGCACACCTAAGTGAAAGCTATAGCTTCTGGCGGCGGTATTTTCTCTGCCAATAGCCAAAGGTGCTCAGGGGCAAGCTATGGGCAGCGCAAAAGTCCCGACGCGTCTGATTGCTTTGCGCGTAGGATTCCACCAGCGCATACATCATCCGCTGACCCTCTAAACTTGAATTATTTTCCGACATTGCAGTCTTCTTTTTTGACGTAAGCTGCAACACCCAAAAACTCATTTCAAGATGCGCCTGACTGAGGACTTACTGAAAATTATCGTAAGCTCCCTGTGAAGTGCATCTATAAAAAGAAGTTTGATTGTATTATCTTCCAATCAAAAAGGAGATGATATGGATCTACACAAAGAGAGTATTGGAAGCCGTGAAGCAGAGATGTATTCACATATCC
>DSDE01000443.1 GCA_011049095.1 Fidelibacterota bacterium | reverse complement strand
CTAATTTATGGATGGCAAAAATTTGTTTTGGACAGATCTGGTATTAAATAGTTTTCTTTTGCACAGATCGTGTACCAGACCTATTTTTTTCTTACAAATGTAAGACTAATTTTTGCAAGCAGCGCCCAAAAATGGTGGCGCAAAATTAATATTTATTTGAAAATCTGCAACTTACAAAATCATCCTTTTAAAAGTATCGAAGTCAGGATATTCCCTTTTCAATTCAGTTTGATATTTGCCTGAAAACTGCTACTTTTCGCAGGTGTACAGAAAAGGAAAAAAGCAAATCAGGAGTGTTTTTATTTATCGTCTTATCTGCTTATTGCCCTTGATTTTCATTCAGATTAGTGCCCAGGAACTAAGTGTGAGCGATTCTTTAAAAACAGCAGAAAATGATCTCTTTCTTCAGCCGATTGATTTGGAAAAAATACCGGCATTTCAGCTTGACGAGTCGGCTTTTTTTCAAGATGATTTTGCCGACAGTCTGCAGATTATGAAGGCAGACAGTATATTAATGGACAGTGTGAAAACGCATATTCTTGATGAAGCGCCTGCAATTGAAACTGAAATAGATTCTTATGGTGTGAATATTAAGCGTTTTCCCATTACAACGACAGAATTTGCTGACAGTGCTTCCATAGCAGCGACCGACACGATTTTTTTGGGAATGACCATTCAGCCTGAATTTAAGATTAAAATGATAGAAGACTCACTGCGGCTGCTTTTATCGAGTCAAATCAATGATTCACTCGCATCAGTTTATCAGAATGCACTATATAAGGGGATGGCAAAGCAGCGTATCTGGCTTATTGACAGTCTGAATCGAGTTGATAAGGCCGAAAAAGATAAGCTTATCGACAGTCTAACTAATGCGGCCTATGATCAAGAGATGGAAAACAGGTATTTTCAGTATATTATAAGCTTGAGAAAAGTTTTTGAAGCCAACCGCAGCGCCGGCGGCAAAACGAGTTTGGAGCTCACAGATTTTTTACAGAAAGAATATGAAACCTATCTGAACAGCTATTTCCCAAGAGCACATAGCAGTCAGGTATTGGCTGAGCTGGCGCGCTTTTATGTGCTTCAAGACCAGCCCCAAAAGGCCAAACTAATCTGTTTCAAACATCTTGTATTTCTTCCCCGCAGTCCATATTTTGCCTCCGAGCTGCAGCTTATGAAAAAATTGATGCCACCACCCGCGAGCAGGACAGATGCGGATATTTTGCTGCTTCAGCTTTCTGACATTGAATCAATGTCTTCGATGCATGCCGCCGAAAAATACCTCTCGGCTCTGGTGGAACTCCGTAACTTTCCCCATATCGCTTTTTTAACTGCTGAATTTCTGAATACTCACAGCAGATATGCTTCGATGCTTAGCAATGGCGACCAGATTATGGAAAAATTCCAAGTGATGCTAAAGGAGCGGAATCTGGCAATCACAGCGCAGATGATGACAAAACGTCTGGAATTTTTCTATCCCCAAAGCCCAATATTAGCTGAGGCACAATTTCGGAATATTTTATTAAGCCGCCACCATTTTCGCGATTATGAAGGGGCCATTCAGCAGGCAGAAGACTTTATTTCCCGCTTTCCCGCATATCACAAAGCGCCTGAGGCTCAACTGCTTATAGGCCAAATATATATTCAAAATCTGCGGCAAAAGCTCAAAGCATTGGAAGCCTACCGCAAGGTGACTGAGCGCTATGCCGGCACGGCGCAGGCAGCAGAAGCCCATTTTGCCAGAGCCGAAATCTACCTCCGCAGCAGCCGAAATTATGAGCCTGCCCTGGGAGAATATGAAGCTATTGCCAGTGTATATGCTCATTTTCAGGCATCGGCTAAAGAAGCGCTGGCACTGAAAGCGATCCTTTTTGAAAAGGAGGGGAACTTTGAAAAAGCCATCGAAACATATGATCGTATCCTGGAATTTAAACCTGATGCGGAAGAAGCCGCCACCGTACTTATCAAAAGTGCCCAAATTGCCGAAAAAAAGCTAAAAGACCTGCCTCAGGCAGCACTAAGATATCAAAAATTTCTCCAAGTATATCCACAACATGCTCAGAGCAAATCAATCAAGAGCAGATTGCTGTCAATCGAAAAAAAAATGGAGAAAATTAAAAAGGATAGAAACTGAAATGAATCTGGTAAAACAACTAAAGCAAACCCAGAGCCTCTATGAGACGCTCAAAACAGAGATTTCTAATGTAATCGTTGGCCAGGATAAGGTTGTAGATGCGCTGCTGATGGCTCTCCTCAGCCGGGGACATGCCTTATTGGTAGGTGTGCCAGGTCTGGCAAAAACATTGATGATAAAAAGCTTTGCCGAAGCCCTTGACCTGACTTTCAAGCGGATCCAGTTCACACCGGACCTGATGCCTTCTGATATTACTGGCACAGAAGTCATTGAAGAAGATCTGCAAACCGGACGCCGTAAATTTCGTTTTATCAAGGGACCTATTTTTGGGAATATTATCCTGGCCGATGAAATTAACCGCACACCGCCCAAAACCCAGGCTGCACTTTTAGAGGCAATGCAAGAATACCATGTGACGTCAGGCGGCATTTTATATGGTCTGGAGCCGCCTTTTTTTGTGCTGGCAACCCAGAATCCCATCGAGCAGGAGGGAACTTATCCGCTTCCCGAAGCTCAATTAGACCGCTTTATGTTTCAGATTAATGTGGGCTATCCCACTGTGGATGAGGAGGAAGAGATAGTAAAGCGAACGACCGGTCTAGCTCTTCCAGAGATTAAAAAAGTTGTGAGCCGCGAAGACCTAATGATGATGCAGGATTTGATGCGGCAGATTCCCGTCTCAGAGCATCTGGTGGAAACAGCCGTCAAGATTGTACGAGCCACCCGACCAAATGAGAACGGACCTGCTGTGGTTAAAAACTATGTAAAGTGGGGTGCTGGCCCCAGGGCTTCTCAATACCTGATTATTGCTGCAAAAACCCGTGCAGCATTGCAGGGAAAAGCCACAGCAGAAGAGAAAGACCTGGTCTATGCAATGAAAAATGTTCTGAGGCATCGGATTCTCTTAAATTTTAAAGCCGAAGCCGAAAATATGCGAGTTGAGGATCTTATTGATGAGCTGATGAAGGAGCTGATTTGAGTCAAATAATTGCCGAGCAGATTCTCCATCTTGGCAACCTTCATTTTTTGGCTAAGACAGTGGTGGAAGGCTTTATGCTGGGTTTTCACCAATCGCCTTTTCACGGCTTCAGTGTGGAATTTTCCCAGCACCGGCCATATCAGCCTGGTGATGATCTGCGTCATATTGATTGGAAAGTTTATGGCCGCAGCGACCGCTATTATATTAGGCAGTATCAGGAAGAGACCAATCTGACAGGAACTATTTTACTGGATATGAGCGCATCCATGGCTTATGGATCGGGCAAACTAAGCAAATTTGATTTTGCCCGCATCCTGGCTGCATCCCTTATCTATCTCCTGACAAAGCAAAATGATGCGGTGGGTCTTGCTTTGTTTCATTCCAAAGTGGAAAAAATCTTTCCTCCCAAAGCTGTAATAAGCTATGCCTATAGTATGCTGGCTGAAATGCAGCGCTTGACGCCAGGGGGCGAAAGTGAGCTGGCAGATGCATTGCACGGGGTAGCTGATAATCTGAAGCGAAAGGGCTTGGCTATTCTCATCAGCGATCTGTGGTGCGATCCGGAGCCTGTTTTTGAAGGTTTAAAGCATCTCCACTTTGCCGGTCATGACTGTCTGGTCCTCCATGTCCTTGATCCGGATGAAATACAGCTTCCCAAAGGCCGGCAGTTTCGCTTTATTGATCTCGAGAATGAAGAATCACTCCATCTCGATATTCGGCAGATACAGGAATCTTATTCCGAAAAAGTCCGGCTTTTTATTGACCGCTATTATCGTGTTTGCGGCGACATGGGCGTAGATTATCTTCCGGTATATACCAATCAGGATTTGCGACTGATTTTACGGGAATACCTCATACGGCGCAGCAGACATTTCTAAAAAGAGATAAATGAGAAATTGCAAAGGACAAAGGATTTTTTTATACTTCGGCCTAGGTTTTATGGCCAGACGCCGTGAAACGAAACAGTAAGAGAGGAATTGGGGAAAATGAAATATAAAGAACCGGATATTAAACCTGAGATCATCAAGGAGCACGGCTTTACCGAGGATGAATATCAGCGTATCCTGAATATTTTAGGGCGAAAACCAAGCTGGACCGAGCTGGGAATTTTTTCTGTGATGTGGAGTGAGCATGCCAGCTATAAAAATTCTATCGCGGTTTTAAAAACATTGCCCAGAAAAGGGGGAAGACTTCTGGTTGAAGCTGGTGAAGAAAACGCCGGTTTGATTGATATTGGAGAGGGCTATGCCATTGCTTTCAAAATCGAAAGCCATAATCATCCCAGCGCCGTGGAGCCCTATCAGGGTGCAGCAACAGGTGTCGGTGGTATTTTACGGGATATTTTTTCAATGGGGGCTCGCCCTATTGCCTTATTAAACAGTTTGCGTTTTGGCCCCTTGGATAAACCGCGTAATCGCTATCTTTTTCAACAAGTTGTAAAGGGCATTGGTGATTATGGCAACTGTATGGGAGTGCCGACTGTTGGTGGTGAACTTGTTTTTGATGATGTTTATACCGGAAATCCTTTGGTTAATGCAATGGCCATCGGTGTGATTCGCCGGAAAAAATATATCAGCGCAATCGCCAAAGGTAAAGGCAATCCTGTCTATATTATCGGCAGCGCCACCGGACGAGACGGGATTCACGGGGCGACTTTTGCTTCTGAGGAGCTCAGTGAGAAAAGTGAAGAGCGCAAGAGCAATGTGCAGGTTGGCGATCCTTTTGCTGAGAAAACACTATTGGAAGCCACTCTGGAGCTTCTCGGCAAAGCCTGGCTGGTAGGCGTTCAGGATATGGGAGCGGCTGGTATCACCTGCTGCTCGACGGAAATGGCAGCCCGAGGAAAAAGTGGTATCATTCTCCATCTTGACAGAGTGCACCAGCGCGAGCCTGATATGACGCCTTATGAAATTATGCTCAGCGAATCACAGGAGCGGATGATGATTATCATCCGCAAAGGCTTTGAAAAAGATGCTGAAGCTATTTTTGATAAATGGGAAATTCCTTGGAGCAATGTCGGTGAAGTGACCGACGACGGGAAAGTAAAAATTTTCATGGATGGTGAGCTCTATGCCGATGTACCTGCTTATGATTTAGTGCTGGGCGGCGGCGCGCCAGTCTATTATCGGGAATCAAAAGAACCGGCATATATAAAAGAATCAGCAGATTATGACCTCAATAGCTTGCCTGAGCCTGACGATTTCAACGATGTTTTAAAAAAGCTGATTTCATCGCCAAATATTGCCAGTAAAAAATGGGTATTTGAACAGTATGACAATTCCGTTCGCAGCAATACAGTCATGGGTCCTGGAAGCGATGCTGCAGTTATTCGATTGAAGGGAAGCCGAAAGGCCATTGCTGCCAGTACAGACGGAAATGGCCGCTTTGTTTATCTGAATCCTTATAAAGGCGGTGTAATTGCTGTCCTGGAGTCTGCTAGAAACGTGGCTTGCACCGGCGCAGAACCTGTAGCTATAACCAATTGTCTGAATTTTGGCAATCCCTATGATCCCGAGGTTTACTATCAGTTTACCGAAGCCTTGCGCGGTATGGGCGATGCCTGCAAAGCTTTAGGAACACCGGTGACCGGCGGAAATGTCAGTTTTTATAATGAAAGCCCGGACACCAGCGTCTTTCCCACGCCGGTTATTGGGATGCTGGGGCTTATTGAGAACATTGATCAGGTCGTCAGCCCCTGGTTTAAAGATGAGGGAGATTTTATTGTTATTTTAGGCACTTTGAAAGGTGAATTGGGTGGAAGCGAATATTTGAAAGTCATTCATGGCTTGGTGACGGGTGAACCGCCGCAGATTGATCTCGATTTTGCCAATCGTCTGAATCGAGCCGTGGTGACGGCAATTCGGGAAGGCGTCGTCAAATCAGCCCATGATATTTCTGATGGCGGATTGGCTGTAGCCTTGGCAGAATCAGCCATTGGCAATCCCGCTGGGCTGCGGGGAGTGGAGGTCTATTCAATGCGTAAAATGCGGAATGACGGACTGCTTTTTGGTGAAACCCAGTCTGTGATCATCGTTTCTCTCGCTGAAAGAAAGTTAATGGACTTGGAGCGCATCAGTAGCGATTATGGAATTTCTTCTACCACTATTGGCAGGGTCAGGTCGCATCAACGATTAAAAATCAATGATTTGATAGATGTGGAACTCAAAGAAATCAAAGCGCTGTATGATAATGCAATAGCAGCAGTGATGGAGGGATAATCTTTGAAGACGGCGATACTTGCACCAGTTGATAAAGAATTTATTGTCCCCAAAATTATTTGTGTTGGCCGAAATTATGTCAAACATATACAGGAGATGAAAGCTGAAGCCACAACGCGGCCCCTCATCTTTTTGAAACCTTCTGTGGCCATTGTTCATCCGCCTGGGCCTATTCAGTTGCCAAACTATTCTCAGGATATTCATCATGAAGTGGAAGTTGTGCTCCTTATCGGCGATACTGCAAAAAATATTGCCGAGCGGGATGCCCTTTCTGTCTTGGCTGGTGTTGGTGTTGGTATTGATCTCACAGCCCGTGATGTACAGGCTCAGGCTAAAAAGGGAGGGAGTCCCTGGACTGCAGCCAAAGCCTTTGATGACTCAGCGCCTATAAGTCACTTCTTATCAACCCTCCATTTTGGTCGTTTGGACAGGATGGAATTGTGGCTGGAAGTGAATGGTGAGATTCGACAGAGAGGCAATACGAAAGATATGATTTATGGTTTTCCAGAAATCATATCATATATATCAACCGTGATGACCCTTGAGGAAGGCGATTTGATATTTACCGGTACACCGGACGGTGTTGCGCCGGTTCACTCAGGAGACCTGATTCGCATTGGGCTTGATAATCAGATTGAAGCGGAGTTTATTGTAGAATAGCTATCAAGGGTGCTCATATCCTTTATCACTT
>DSDE01000065.1 GCA_011049095.1 Fidelibacterota bacterium | reverse complement strand
GTCGTAAATTCAAAAGATTTGCCTAAAAAATATTGTCCGGCTGCCACTTGGTGCGCCATCTCATGATCACGAACCTCTTTATCCCTGGCTCTCAGCGCCTCAAGCTCAGCCTGCTGCTCTTTTTTTGCCTTGGCTTCCGCTTCCGCTTCCGCACTTTTTTCACGACCTGCACTTTTTTTACTATCTGTCTCAGCTCTGGAATATGGCACTTCAGCAGGGCCGCGGCGCATCATCTCTGAAACGTATGGATTTATAAAGCTGCTGCCGGACGCCCCAGTCATCATTTTTTACTATTCCGCTTCTTCATAATTGAGTATAAGCATTCTGCAGACAGAAGTCAAGCAAACTTGTAAATACAAAACAGAAACCCATTATTATTAAGCTCTTGCAGACTATTTACTAGACCTGTTTTTTAAGGTATTTTATCAAATATTCTTATCCTGTACAGATTATTTGCACTCTTTAGATTTTTTTCAAATTTACTGTTACTAGTAAATTCTCATAAAATTTCATCATCTTCCTTTTACCCGTGTGATAAAGAACTGACAGTGTCCAAGATTTTTCTTGCAATCCAGAATCAATCTGCGCAATTTCTTGCGGGAGAAATAAATGAATCAAAAACAGAAAAAATCACGATTTGAGCGACTCTATGTGCAGTTAGCCGAGTTGCTTGAAAAAAGTCCTGACAGTCAATCGGCAATGGCCAGCATATCGGCTGTCCTTTTTCACAAAATCAGTGACTGGAGCTGGGTGGGTTTTTACCGCCTTGTTGGCGATTTGCTGTATATCGGTCCCTATCAGGGTCCTGTCGCTTGTCAGGTTTTGCCCGCCGGCAGTGGTGTTTGCCAGCTTGCAGTCACGGAGCTAAAAAGTATCATCGTGCCTAATGTTCATGCTTTTCCGGGACATATTCCCTGCGACAGCCGCACCAATTCCGAGCTGGTGGTGCCAGTAATTAAAGATGGAACTGTCCTATCCGTTATAGATTTAGACAGCCGTCAGTTTAATACCTTTGATGAAATAGATGCCGAGTTTATTGAGAAAATTGCTGCTTTTCCTATTCTCCGCGACTGATCTCAACCAGAGATAGCCGTTTTTACCAGCCATGAAATGTAGCCAAAATAGACCAGGAGCAAAACGCCGCCTTCGATGCGGTTGATACGCCCTACCCGTCCTCTGAAACCAAATCCGATAATAAAAAGGGAAAGCGTCAGTAAAAAGACAAGCAAGAGATCGCGGTTCAAAAGCGATTTTTCCACATCTAAAGGATGCAGAACAGCAGCGATGCCAACCACTGCAAGGGTATTGAAAAGATTGGAGCCAAGAATATTTCCCAGCGCTAAATCATTTTCGCCTTTTCGCATTGCCATCAGCGATGACGCCAGCTCTGGAAGAGAAGTTCCCACGGCGAGTATAGTCAGGCCAATAATGATGTCACTGACACCTAATATCTTGGCAAAGCGAACTGAGCTCCAGACAACTACGCGGGAAGCCAAAACCAAGAGCAGGAGACCGATAATGAGTTTGATAAAAGATTTTTTTAGCGAGGTCATTGCGGGACTGCGATTGGCATTATTATTCTCCCTACCAGCGCTGAAACTCAACCAAATCAAAATTGCAGCAAAAATGAAAAGCAGCAAAAAACCCTCAGCCCGCGAAAGCCAGCCATTCCATATCTGAGCAGCGGCAATGAGGGTGATAATTGTTAGAATGGGAAGCTGCCGCCGCAGAATCGTTTTTTCAAAAGGAATAGGTTTCAAGAGGGCCGTCATTCCTAAAATCAGGGCGATATTAGCAATGTTGGAGCCATAAGCATTCCCCAGTGCGATGCCAGGATTTCCCTCTAAGGCCGCTAATGCAGAGACCAGCATTTCCGGCGCGGAAGTGCCAAATCCGACTACAATAATGCCGATGAGCAGCGGGTGAAGACCAAGATGCCGGGCTGTATCGCCGGCTCCGACCACAAAAAGTTCAGCGCTCCATAAAAGTAAAGCAATTCCAAGAATAATAGCAGCTAATGATACAATCATAAAAAAACCCTTAATGTAATGTCAATCACCACTCATCAAATCAAGCTGATCAGCAGCATACACTGAAGCATTTTTATAGCAGGCTTCCATTGTTTCCACAAAACTATGACTGCTTCGCCAAAATGGCAGAGCGCCCAGCCGCTTGGGAAGCGCGGCATGAAACTGCACGGGGCTCGTTTCGGAAAATTGGATGTCAAAGTCTGAGCAATCGCCCCAAAATAGAGATGGCTCTTCCGGCAGCGGCTCGGGCTCAGGCTCGGGACGACTCTGGCGGCTTTGCGGTGCCGCTCCGCCAGCCGTCAGCATTCTAATAAAATCGGCCTGACTCTTTCCCCTAAGCGTAAATAGTAAAAAGGGATCATTGTCAAAAGCCTCAGCCATCAGATAATATACAGCCGCAATGTGCTTGCAGGGATTAGACCAGTCTGGGCAGCTGCATTCAGTGTGAAGATCACCGCTGCGCTGGGGAAAGAGTGGCAGGTGCAAATCTCGGAAAACAGACTCAATCTCATCTGGCATTTCATTATTCATCAGTTTGGCTACAAATTCCGGTTTTTCCAGCATAGCGGCGCTGATTTTATTCCACTCTTTATCGCTGTAGGGCTTGAGATTGATGTAAAGCCTATATGGCTGGCGGCGGGTTCCCTGCACCCGGGCCGTCACCTTGCCTGGCTGAATATCAAGAGAAATTACCTGTCCTTTACGGGCATAGGTCATACCTCTTTTAAGCCGTTCACCAATATTAAAGCTTTCCAGAGTCTGCAACCATCGCATCCCCCACCAGCGAGTAGCAAAACTGCCCCATTTATTTTGTGCCCGAATGCCTCCCTGTACCTTGCGGGGCGGTATCTTTTTAAAAAAACCATTATTATAAGCCATATTAGCTTCCTTCTGCTTCCTGACCCAGACGAATCAAATTGACAAAATCCTCATTGGATAGTTCACTAATCCACTGTTCACCAGCGCCGATAATCTGTCCGGCAATTTCTTTTTTTCTTTCAATCATCTCATCAATCCGCTCCTCTAAAGTACCGGCTACCATAAACTTATAGACCTGCACCCGCTTTCCCTGGCCGATGCGGTAAGCCCTGTCTGTGGCCTGATTTTCCACAGCAGGATTCCACCAGCGGTCATAGTGAATAACATGGCTGGCATTGGTAAGGGTGAGCCCTGTGCCGCCGGCTTTGAGGCTGAGAATAAAATGTCGGGGTCCTTTAGCCTCTTCACTCTGAAAAGTCTCAATCATCTCATCTCTTTTTTTTCGGGGAATACCGCCATGGAGAAAAAAGACAGATTCTGCAAAATAGTCTTGAAGCGCCTGCTGCAGAAGCGTTCCCATTTCAGCATACTGTGTGAAAATCAGTGCCCGCTCATTCTGCTCATAAAGCTCGGTGAGTATTTCTAAAAGACGCTGGAGCTTGCCGGAGCGCCCTTTTAACTCACCTTTATCTTTGACAAACTGAGCCGGATGATTGCAAACCTGCTTCAGCTTGGTTAAGGTCGCTAATACCAGACCGGCTCGTGCAATGCCTTCCGCTTCCAAAACTTGCTGCTGCATCTCATCTATCACGGCCTGATAGAGCGTGGTCTGTTCTTTAGTGAGGGTACAATACTCCTTTTTCTCCAGCTTCTCCGGCAGATCACTGATAATATTCTTGTCGGTTTTCAGTCGCCGCAAAATAAATGGCGCTGTAAGATGACGCAGGCGACTGGAAGCGCCCCGGTCACCGTAAACCTGTATCGGCTTAAAATAATTGCTTTTAAAGCTGCTTTGAGAGCCCAATAAGCCAGGATTGAGAAAATCCATCAGTGACCACAATTCGCCGACCTGGTTTTCCAAAGGCGTGCCGGTGAGAGCCTGGCGATACTCTGCTGAGAGTGTCCGCACTGCTTTAGACTGCAGCGTCTCAGGGTTCTTGATATTTTGTGCTTCATCGAGAATCACCCCAGACCACTCTACTTTTTTGAAAAAATCACCATCTCTGGGCAAAAGACTGTAGCTGGTGATTACCAATGCCTTCCCTTTTACTGCTTTAATAAAGGCACTCTTCTTTTTACGATCGGCGCCATGGTGAATAAATATCGGCAGCTCAGGTGTAAATCGGGCCGCCTCTTTTCGCCAGGTGTTCACTACAGATGTGGGGCAAACAAGCAATACCGGCTTTTTTTGGCCTTCACAGTACTCTTTTTGAATCAGCGCCAGTGCCTGAACGGTTTTCCCCAGCCCCATATCATCGGCGAGACAAGCGCCAAAACCCCATTTTCTCAAGAAACTGAGCCACGAATAGCCCTCAAGCTGATAAGGCCTTAGCTTTCCGGAAAAGGCTGCCGGCTGCTCCTGTACGGCGACATTTTTCCGGCCCTGGAGCATATCCACCAGCTCGCCAAACCAGCCATCAGCTTCCACACTCTCAATAGGCGGGGCTGCCGATGGCTGCTGTGCACCTAAAGCAAGATGCACCAACTCTTTAGCGCTAAGACTTTTCTTTCCCTGGTTTTTCAGAAAAAATGCCAGCATCTCCTGAATCTCTTCTGGATTGACAGAAATCCACTGGCCACGGCGTTTCACAAGGGGAATCTTCAGCTTAGCCAGCTCTCGCAGCTCTTTAAGCGTCAGCTCCTCATCACCCAGAGAAGCGGTATAATCAAAAGAGACCAGCGTTCCCATTGAGAGAGTACCAGCAGCCTGCATCTCCGGTGATTTTGCCTTTATCTTGGCAGAAATACGAATGGCGCTGCCGCCTGTTTTCCACCAGGAGGGCAGAAGAACATTGAAGCCGCTGCTTTTGAGAAGGGGTGCATAATCCCGCAAAAACTGATAAGCGCCGATATTATTCAGGTAAAAGCCCCAGGGCGCTTTCTCTTTCAGGCTCTGGGCAATGGGCGGGCAAAGCGCTGCAGCCTGCCCGAGAGCTGTGAGTATCATCTCCATCGGCAAGGGTGCTGTTTTTTCCAAAATAGCAGCGGCTTCACTCTCTTTATTCCAAAGTTCCTGGACCGCTATCTGCAGACTCAGGTCATTTTTTGGCTGCACAAGATATTCTACCAGCCAGTTTTCACTATTGTCCGCCGGCTCGGAAATTCGAATGATAAAACGAAAGGGTGATTTTTCTAAACGGTCAACAGGCCTGCTCCAGCTACGAAGCTGCTCTGAGAGCTGCTTCAGGTCCCGTTCATAGCTCCAAATGACCGTGGCATCCGGTGAAATGAGGGAAGCCAGCCAGGCATCATGCACACTGGCATTTTTCCAGGGAAATGGAGAAACCGGCGCCGCAAGACGAATCACAGCATCGGTGAGACGAAGCATTGTTTTATAGCTAAGCGCTTGTCGAGAAATATCCGGCGCTTCCACATCAGAATCGCTGATGGCTCGATAGCTATGGGGCATCGCAGAGCTGAGCGCTGCAAGCTTTTCCTCAGTTTCATCTTTGAAAAGCGCTGTCCAGCGTCCCTCGTAATGGTCTTTTGCAAAAATCAGATTGGGCAGGAAACGCTCTTCCAGCGAGAGCTTAAGGGCCAGCTCCATCATTTTAGAAAACCAGAGCAGTGAAGCGCCAAAAATGACTTCACTGCCTGGTATTTTACCTCTCTTTATACCGGCGGCCAATATCATCAACTCTTCGGCATTCAGTGGCAAAAACTCTGTAAAGTGGGGTTGCAGCTTCAGCTTTCGGCGACCGTCGGCTTTTCTCGTAAGAAGCGGTGAAGATGGAATAGGCTGGTCTCCCCGTGAAGGCAGCCAAATAAATTTCTGGATCAATGCTTTCATAGGGATGGGAATCTCGGTGGAAATAGCCTCTAGCGCCTGCACTAAATCGTTGGCAGAGCCACTCTCTTTTCCTTCGCACCAGAGATAAAAAGTCCCTGATAAAAGCCCGATTTGCAATGCTCTCATTTCACTATCCTGTTATTTGGCTTTCTCATCTTCTAAATCAAGAAGCACTATTTTAATAAATTCAAAAAATCTTGGCTTTCATTTGCTGTGAAAGGCCAGAAAAAATCTTTGTCTCATAATTTTCTAACCCCTGGTCCTTTTAGGATGCTAATGCCGCCGCTTCGCTTGATTACCTGAATCTGGGTTGGTATTCTCTCCTTTAGAGCCGCTACATGGGAAATAATGCCGATGAGTTTGCCCTCTTGATTCAATTCGGCCAACGTTTCCAGCGCCGTCTGCAAAGTTTCGTCATCCAGTGTGCCAAAACCTTCATCGAGAAAGAGTGAGTCAACGCGCACTTTGCGGCTGGCAATACTTGAGAGCCCAAGAGCCAGAGCCAGGCTGACAATAAAGCTTTCGCCGCCAGAAAGATTTTTGGCCGACCGAAGCTCGCCGCCCTGATATTTGTCAATTACTTTTAACTCCAAAAGCTCATCTTGATTGCGCACTAAAAGATAACGATCATTCATCTTTTTTAGCTGGTCATTGGCCAGGTCAATCATAAGATCAAAAGTAAGGTTTTGCGCAAAATTTCTATATTTATTGCCTTTTGCAGAGCCGATTAACTTATTTAGCTGCGCCCATCGCTGCAATTGCTCGGCTTGTTTTTCCCGCTGGCTGCTTTTCTCTTGAAAAACTAGCATATTATCCTGGTTTTTTTCTAATGCTTTCAGTGCGGCGCCTAAATTCTGATTCTCCTGGCTCAGCGCTTCATTCATCTGTCTCTCTTCTGCCAGCAGTAAGGGAAGGGCACGTTGACTGAGTTCTTTGCTTTTTTCTGTTTCCAGTCGTTTTTGTCGGTCGCTTTGCTGTTCCGTCAGATTGATTTTTCGCTGTTCCAGTTTTTTGGCCTCCTCGCGGATAGCTTTTCGAATATCAACAGGAAGGCGGGATTTTAAGAAATCATCCTCATCGCTAAATTGGCATTCATTCAAAAATTTAGTAAATGAGATGGCTTCCAGAGCTTCATTATCCTGAAAACGCGCCAGCCGCTCTTTGCTGTCACTTAGACGCGTCTGCAGTGTTTCGGCTTTTTTTACTGCGTCATCCGCATCCTTGCGGGC
>DSDE01000116.1 GCA_011049095.1 Fidelibacterota bacterium | reverse complement strand
CTTCTATTCATATAGCTTGTTGGTTTGGCGTAGATACAGTTCATTCCATCTTTAAAATACCAATAGTCACCTTTTCCCGCGCGTAATTGGCCATTCTTCCGCTTCAGAAGCTCATCAATCACCAGAAATCCCAGGTTGTGTCTCGTTTTTTGATAACGGATTCCCGGATTTCCTAAGCCTATAATTCCTTTTAGAGCCAATTCTATTCTTCTGCCTCGGTGCTTTCTTCTTCTAACTCAGATTGCATACCGCGTGGAATATTTACTGTAATTACCAGATTTTCCATATTATTTAGAATTTGGATATTCTCGAAGCTCAGATCGCGGATATGAATGCTTTTACCCATTTTTAAGCCGGCGACATCAATTTCTAAGGTATGGGGTATATGTCTGACCTGGCATTTAACGCGGACCTGGTGAAGGGCTGCATCCATAACGCCGCCGCTGCGGACACCGATAGGTGTTCCGGTAAAATGCAGCGGCACTTCAAGGGTGATGACATCATCCAAACTGACACCAAGAAAATCAATGTGAAGAATATCTTCAGTAACAGGATGGTATTGAATATCCCGAATCAAAACTTTCTTTGGCTCGCTTCCGATAAGCAGATCAACAATCTGATTGCCAGATTTCAGCACTTTCTGCAAATCAAGTCGTTCGACACTCAGAACCTGAGCTTCTTCATCTTTTTTGTAAAATACTGCAGGAATCTGACCGCTGCGCCGAAGGCGTCCATTGGCGTTTTTGCCAGTCATGCTACGGGTTTGTGCATTTAGTGTTAGTACAGGCATAATTTTCTCCTATTATTCTTTTGTTTTTTAACGAAATAGTACACTTACTGACTCATCATAATGAATCCGTTTGATTGCTTCTGCAAAGATATCGCTTACAGAGATGATATGAATTTTTTCACACCCCACATTGTGTCGGTCAATGGTATCGGTGACAGTTACCTGCTGAATAGAGGAATTGCGGATTTTTTCTATTGCTGATCCGCTGAGCACTGCATGGGTAAATGAAGCGAAAACTTCTGAGGCGCCCAGCTCAATAAGGCGCTCTGCTGCGGCAACTAGGGTGCCGGCTGTGTCTGCCATATCATCGAGTAATAGGGCTGTTTTTCTGTCAATGTCACCAATAAGATTCATAACCTGGGACTGGTTGTGGCCGGTGCGGCGCTTGTCAATAATAGCCAGCGCTTTACCCAGATAGCTGGCATAGGACCTGGCCATAGGCACGCTGCCAACATCGGGAGCGACGATTACTAAGTTATCTTTGGCGGCCAGGCCGGAGCGATTGAAGTATTCTATAAAAGCAGGTTTGGAATATAGGTGATCAAAGGGGACATCCACATAACCTTGAATCTGTGTAGAATGAAGGTCCATAGCAATAACTCTCTGAGCGCCCGCTTTGACGATAAGGTCCATAAAGAGCCGGGCAGATATTGGAACTCTTGGTTGGTCTTTTCGATCTTGGCGAGCATAGCCATAATAGGGCAGGACCGCTGTGATTCTGCCAGCAGATGCCCTGCGGGCTGCGTCCAGGATTAGCAGTAACTCCATATAGTGGTCAGCAGGGCTATTTGTTGGCTGAATAATAAAGACATCTTTCCCGCGAATATTTTCTTCAAAGCGGCACCAGATTTCACCGTCACTGAATTTTTTGATACTCAGTTGACCGAGACTAATGTCAAGTTTTTTACAAATTTTCTCTGCCAATGGTCTGTTGGCAGATCCACAAAACACTTTTAGCTGTCCATGCATCTTTTCACTCTGATTTGTACGTTATTTGACTGTATTTGGATTAGCTCAGGGGCAGGGATTCGAACCCCGACCGGCGGGACCAAAACCCGCTGTCCTGCCATTAGACGACCCCCGAAGGTGAGCGACGAACCGGCTCTGCTGTGTAACAGATTCCAAATTCACTGCATCGCGCTTCTGCGATTTTCAGCGCCGCCCGGTTATCAAAGATTCCAAACACAGTCGAGCCCGAACCCGACAAACTGGCATAGTCTGCTCCTGACTTGAGCAAGACCTCTTTAATCTTGCCAATTTGTGGATATGCCGGATAGATAACCTTCTCAAACTCATTTTCAAAAAGCGCCCGGTTTTGCCATGCTACCGGAAAGCCTGCAAAAATAGCTTTTTTTATTTCAACTGTCAAGGGAATTTTTAGTGCCTTATAAGCCCATGGGGTGCTGATGCTTTCCGGTGCTTTTACCAGGAGGATATTCGGGGGAAAGTCCAGCGAGTAGGGTGTCAATATTTCGCCGATGCCATTTGCCAGCATAGTGCCTCCATTGAGAAAGAACGGGACATCAGCGCCGATAGAGAGCGCCAGTTGGGAGAGCGGCGCTTTTTCGATGCAATAGGGATCCAGATATTTGAGGATTGCTGCCGCATTGGAGCTGCCTCCACCCATTCCTGATCCGCTTGGTATGATCTTCTCCAAGTAAATATCTGCGCCTAAGTCTGGCGGGAGATAGGGTTTGATTCTATTCCAGGCCTTTATTATTGTGTTTTCTTCGTTAATGGGGATTGATAAATCGCTGCACTTGATTTTACATACACCTTTGTTGTTTAAATCGATATTTAGCTTGTCGTGGAGTGAGATCTCTACGAGAATGCTTTCTAAAAGATGATAAGCGTCTGCAGGGCGTCGGCCTAATATTCTCAGGCCGATATTTATTTTAGCATAGCTTTTCAGCTTAGCCATAGTAATGCAGCCTTCATCCTTTTAGTTATTTCTTTCACGTCAAGGAAAGCGGAGATGCTAGCTAGATCGGGGCCGTGCATTTCTCCTGTAAGGGCCAGTCTGATGGGCATCCACAGCAGTTTCCCTTTGATGCTGTGTCGCTTTTGGACCAGTTTCATAGTCTCTTTAAATTTTAAAGCGGTCATTATTTGAAGGTTTTCACATTCTTGAATAAAGGCCTCGAACAGCAGGCGGGTTGAGCCGGCATTTATAAGGGTTAGCGCCTCATCATCGTTTGGTTTTTGAGGAGCAGTCTGGAGTTTTTTAATCTCATCAGGCATATCTGACAGCGTTTGGATATTGTTTTGCAGAGCTGGAACGATAATGGCGGTCTTTTCACTTGTTAGCTGACAATTCTTAATGAAGGGCTCTACTATTTTGGTGATCTTTTCCGGGCTGAGCTGCTGAATATAGCGGCTATTCATCCATTTGAGTTTCACCGGATCAAAAACAGCCCCCGATTTGTTCACCCTTTCTAATGAAAAGAGCTCAATAAGTTGTGCCATCGAGAAAAATTCTTCATCAGTGCCGGGATTCCATCCTAAAAGCGCCAGATAATTATTGAGGGCCTCGGGCAGATAGCCGTTGAGAAGATAATCTTCAACCGCCACATCGCCTTGCCTTTTGGAAAGTTTACTGCGATCGCTGTTCAGCAACAGGGGAAGATGCGCAAAAAGCGGCGGATTCCAGCCAAGGTATTGATAGAGAAGGAGATGCTTTGGAAGGCTGGGAAGCCACTCTTCACCACGAATGACATGAGAGACCTCCATATAATGGTCATCTACTACATTGGCCAGATGGTAGGTGGGATAGCCGTCGGATTTCATCAGAACCTGATCATCAATTTTACTGTATTCCACAGTAATATTACCTCTGATAATGTCTTTAAAGCTTATCTCACCGCTCAGCGGGGTTTTTAGGCGAATAACAAAGGGTTCTTTGTCGGCCAGTGTATTTGATTCCGCTGGTGAAATACTGCGGCATTTGCCGTCGTAGCCCGGCGCTTCACCCCTGGCTATCTGCTGGCTGCGCAGGGCTTCCAGGCGTTCTGAGCTGCAGAAACAGCGGTAAGCTTTAGCATTTTCTAAAAGTCGCTGTGCCTCTTTATGATAAAGCGGCAGCCGCTCGCTTTGTATATATGGTCCAAAATCATCATTTTTTCCCGGACCTGCATCATAGTTGATGCCCATCTGCTTCAGGCTCTCAATGAGTTTATCCACAGCTCCTGGCACATAGCGGGTTTTGTCAGTATCTTCAATACGCAGAATAAATTTCCCGCCGGATTGACGGGCAAAAAGATAATTGTAGAGGGCGGTGCGCAATCCGCCAACATGAAGCCAGCCGGTGGGGCTGGGAGCAAATCGGACAACAGGTATCATGCTGTGTCTCCTTTTTTAAGCTGTTTAAAATCTCGAATTCGGCGATAGGCCCAACTGATGAATATGAGTGCAAAAAAGATGGCGATTGCCTGGCTATAATTTTTTAGCAGTTTTTCAATGGTTTGCCAATTTTCGCCCAGGTAGATGCCAACGCCGGTGAGCAAGCCATTCCATAGGAGTGTGGATAATGAGACCAGGAGGAAAACAATACTTTTTGAATAATTGCTGAAACCGCTAAAGAGGGCAATAATTGCTCGAAAGCCAGGCAAAAAGCGGCTAAATACCAGCAGGGCTATACCGTATTTCTCAAATTTTAATTCAATCTTTTGAATATATCGAGCCGGGAAACAATAGAAATTCTTTTCCAGCAAATATCGTTTACCCCATTTTCGGCCAAAGGCAAACATCAAGAAAAAGCCCGCCATACTAAAAATAAAGGCCAGAAGGAAAAGAAGCAGCAGGGAATCTTGTCTGATAGTAAAGACGTAAACGGAAAAAACAAGAATCGTGTCGCCGGGCACGGGGGAAAAAATATTTTCCGCGAACATAATCAGCAAAACGATGATAATATACCAAATAGGGCTTACCGACAGCAGGTAATGGTAGAAAGTCGTGAGCTGTTCCATAATTTATCGAGGCAGCAAAAGGGTGATGGCCGAGGCTGCAATACCTTCCTCGTTTCCTGTAAATCCCAAATATTCTTCAGTTGTGGCCTTTACAGAAATCTGCTGTATATCCAGACTCAGTGCTTTGGCAATATTTTTTCGCATATCGGGAATGTAGGGAGCAATTTTTGGTTTTTGCAAAATCAGGGTACTATCAATATTGGCGATAATAAAGCTATGTTTATCAATAAGTTTGGCGACCTTTTCCAGAAGTATAAGACTGCTGATATTTTTATATTGATGGTCATTATCGGGAAATTGCTGACCGATGTCACCTAAAGCCGCAGCTCCCAGGAGGGCATCACAGATGGCATGAAGCAAAACATCGGCATCACTGTGACCATCGAGCCCCAGATAGTGGAGAATCTCAACGCCGCCTAATATGAGTTTTCTTCCGGCTTTGAGGCAATGTACATCATAGCCATACCCGATGCGCATTCCAATCATTGCTTTTTCCTTTTTAGAAAATATTTGGCTAAAACCAGGTCCGCGGGATAGGTAATTTTGATATTTTCATTGGTATCGGGAAAAATAGTTATTTTTTCACCGATTCGCTCTGCTAAGATCGCGTCATCTGTGCCATAGAATTGGTCTCTTTGTGCTGCATGGTGTGCACGAAAGAGAATTTTCCGATGGAAAAGCTGTGGTGTGTGGATTTCCCAAAGCTGCTGGCGAGGGAGGGTTTCAAGGATAATATTATTTTCAGCCCTTTTGATAGTGTGCACCAGCGGTGACGCAGCAATCAGACCACTGGAATCTTGAAGCATTTTAAGACCATCGGTTAATATATTTTTTGGAAAGAATGGCCGCACAGCGTCATGTATAGCAATATATGGAAATGAAGGATTGGCTATCAGCATTGCTGACCAAACTGAATCCTGACGTTCTCTGCCTCCGGGGGCGAAATGAATTGGCACATTGCTATTCATTTGCGTGCACATTTTTCTGACTGGCTCTAGAATATCTTGATGGCAGGCAATGATAATTTCGGCAACGGTTTCAATTTCTAAAAAGCGCCGGATTGTGTGCTCCATTACAGAGCGGTCATCAAGCAGTATTAGCTGTTTCGGTGTCTTGTTTCCCAGCCTGTCGCCCCGTCCCCCGGCAGGAATAATCACAGTTACATTTGCTGTCATATAATCATCATCGCATCGCCATACGAGAAAAAGTAATATTTCTCGTGGATGGCAATACTATAGGCTTTCATCATAAGGTCGCGGCTGGCAAAAGCGCTTACCAGCATCATGAGGGTTGATTTTGGCTGGTGAAAGTTGGTAATCATCGCATCGACTACCTGAAAATTGTAAGGCGGAAAAATAAATTTATCTGTCCAGGAGTTTTGAGGATTCACACTGTCATCGCTGATGGTTGAGCTTTCCAGAGCCCTGATGGTAGATGTGCCGACAGCGATGCACCTGCCGCCCTGAGCGCGGCGCGCATTAATGATGTCTGCCGTTTCCTGACTTATCGTGTAATGCTCGGAGTCCATATTGTGACGATTAAGGTCTTCCACTTGCACTGCCCTGAAAGTCCCCAGGCCGATGTGGAGTGTAATGGTGACAATAGCTACGCCTTTGGCCTGAATGGCATTTATGATTTCTCGATTAAAATGAAGTCCTGCTGTGGGAGCGGCTACGGCGCCTAATTTTTCAGCGAAAACTGTTTGATAGCGCTCTTTGTCTATGGGCTTGCTGTCTCTTTTTATGTAAGGGGGAAGCGGGGATTTCCCTTCCTGCATCACATAATCCATAAATGTTTTGGGATCACAATTGTGGCGTACCACTCTGCCGCCAGATACAGTATTGTCTATCACATCACAGTATAGCTCATCAGTAAAATAGAGTTTATTCCCGATGCGGACTTTCCGGGCTGGCTTAACTAAAACTTCCCAGATCTGATTTTCCAGCTCCCGAAGCAAAAAGACCTCGACTTCGGCATCGGTTTTGTCTTTGCGGGCTACCATTCTGGCAGGAAAGACCTTCGTGTTATTGATGACGAGGACGTCTTCCGGATTAATAAAATCAATCACATTTGTAAACTTTTTGTGAGTGATTTCCCCGTTTTGACGGTTTACGAGCAGCATTTTTGAGTCACCCCGTTTTTCCGAAGGAAATTGTGCAATGAGCTGTTCTGGCAATTCGTAGTCAAAATCAGATAAACGATATGTTTTTGGCTTCGTATTGAATATCTCAAATTTCGTCATTAAACAAACTCTCCTGATTGATTGCTTTGTTGAAATTGATACCCAGGTGCTGATAAGACCTGGGCAAGGCCATACGTCCCCGGGAGGTGCGCTGTATCAGTCCTTCCTGTATCAAATAAGGTTCATAGACTTCCTCTATTG
>DSDE01000115.1 GCA_011049095.1 Fidelibacterota bacterium | reverse complement strand
TCACTCTTTTTATCCAGTTATATTGTGCCCCTAAATGATAATGAAGGAAAAGTAGAAAAAATATATACCATTATTCTCGATATCACGGCAAAAAAAATAGCAGAACAGGAGCTGCAGAAAAGTGAAGAACGCAGCAGAGCCATTGTGGAAGCCATACCTGACATTATGTTTCGGATCTCTGATGATGGACTATTTCTTGATTGTCACACACCTGATGAGGCATTGCTATTGATACCAAGCAAAGATATCATCGGCAAAAAAATGAAAGATATTATGCCACCCCATCTATATGAGCTAACAAAGGAAAAAATGGCTGAAGCCCTGTCAAGCGGCAACTTGCTCAATTATGATTACTCACTGACTATAAATGAGACTTTACAATACTTTGATGCCAGAATGGTTCCGGCCCGGGAAAACGAAGTGCTGGTCATCGTCCGCGATATCACCGAGAGGCGCCACGCCATCAACGCCCTGGCAGAAAGTGAGGCCAGGCTTCGTGCCCTCATCAATTCAACCCCTGATATTATCTGCTTCAAAGATGGACAAGGGCGCTGGTTGGTGGCAAATGACGCTGACCTAGAGCTATTTCAGCTCAAAGGCATTGATTACAAGGGCAAAAGCGACAAAGAGCTTGCAGAATACAGCCCCTTTTATAGGGAAGCTCTGGTTTTTTGCGCTGAAACAGATGAGCTGGCCTGGCAGGACGATAAACCCAGCCGCTCCGAAGAGATTATTCCTATTCCTGACGGTAGATTCAGAACTTATGATCTTGTAAAGGTGCCTTTATTCGAAAGCGATGGCGCTCGTAAAGGACTGGTGGTTTATGGCAGAGATATTACAGACCGCATCACTGCAGAAAAGACAATACGGGGGAGCGAGCTGAAATTTCGCCGTATTTTTGAATCCCTTGATGACATCTATTATATGGTCGATAATGAAGGTATAATAAAGCTTTTATCGCCCTCAGTTACTGTTATTTCCGGCTACTTTCCCGAAGAGCTGATTGGCAAACCCGTCACGATGCTCTACAATAATGTAGAAGACCGCACACCCTTAATAGAGCAGCTCCACACACAAGGTTTTCTCAAAGATTATGAAGTCATTCTCAAGAAAAAAAATGGTGAAAGCCTGATCTGCTCCCTCACGGCTCGCCTTGTTTATGATGAAAACAATGAGCGGGCCGGAGTCTCGGGCATCTTACGGGATATTACAGAACGAAAACTGGCCGAATCTGAGCATGAGCGCCTGATTCAGCAGCTTCATCATTCTCAAAAAATGGAATCGGTCGGACGATTAGCCGGTGGTGTTGCCCACGATTTTAATAATATGCTTCAAGGTATTTTGGGATATTCATCATTGGCCATTGACCACCTCGATGCCCAATCTCCCATTCATGAATATCTGGCAGAAATTCAAAAGGCCGCTGAACGCTCTGCAAACCTCACCCGACAGCTTCTGGCCTTTGCCCGCAGACAAAACGTCAAGCCTGTTCTGCTTAATCTGAATGACACCGTAGGCACGATGCTCAATATGCTCCTGCGCATTGTAGGAGAAGATATCAGTCTCTCCTGGAATGCCGCCTCTGATTTAAAAATGGTGAAAATTGACCCCTCCCAGGTGGACCAAATTCTGGCAAATCTGGTGGTAAATGCACGGGATGCCATTGTGGGAAATGGGAAAATTGAGATTTCCACACAAGCTGTCATCATCTCATCAAACCAGGACTTTCTCACTCAAGAGCTTAAGCCAGGTGAATATGTTCTGCTAAGCGTTTCAGACAATGGTAAAGGAATGGATGAAGCGACGCAGAAAATGATTTTTGAACCATTTTTCACAACAAAAGGCGTAGGAGAAGGCACTGGCCTGGGACTGGCTACCGTTTATGGCATCGTAAGCCAAAACCAGGGCAGTATCACTCTAGAGAGCAAGCCAGACGCAGGGACTGTTTTTAAAATCTATTTGCCCGCTTATGAAGCTACTGACACAGAGGCCGAGCAAGCAAAAAGACCGCCAGATGATATCAGCGGCATAGAGACAGTTTTGATGGTAGAAGATGAGGAGGTTATTTTGGACACGGGGAAATACCTATTGGAAGACCTTGGTTATAAAGTTCTTACAGCGCTTTCACCACAGGAGGCCATTAGAATATCGGAAGAATTTAAGGGGCATATTGATCTCCTTATAACCGATATAGTAATGCCTAAGATGAACGGGCGGGAGCTGGCCAAAAGGCTTCAGGCACAGCGTCCTGGGATGAAGGCATTATTTATGTCTGGCTATACATCCGACATCATCGCTGAGAAAGGATTTTTAGACCCCGACCTTGCATTCATCGAAAAGCCATTTAGCATAGTTGCCCTGGGCAGAAAGGTAAGACAAGTCCTTGCCTGATCTGATTGCACGCTGATCTCTGTTTTATTTTTCGAGGGTTCATTATCTAATAAAAACAGCGAAGCCAGAAATAATTTTTTATATGAAAGGCGGAAATGATGGTCAACACGAGAAGCAATGAATATTGTTGGACATAAATCTGAGGCAAGTACAAAAATCTATGACCACGCTCTATTTTATGCATCGGAAGTAATTGAATCTTTTGGGTGATATTGGGGTGCTTTACTATCACACAAAAAGCACTAATGTCCACTTACAATAATAAATCAAAGCTCGTTAGCGTAAGTCCAAAATTCATAAACCCCTGTTATTTATTCGTTTTTGCGGAGAGGCCGGGATTCGAACCCGGGGAACGTTTTTGACGCTCACACGATTTCCAGTCGTGCACCTTCAGCCAGCTCGGTCACCTCTCCTGCTATCAAAAAGCCGGATAAAATAGTGTTAATTTGTGATTTTGTCAATGTATTAATCACGGGCTGATAAAATATTCGCCTGCTTCAAGGTTCGCTGATATTCATCAAGGATGGCCTTTGTCAGCGGGTAGGAATATTCCCAAAAGAAACGATCACGATCAGTACTGTCTCCTGTTTTATAAAAAAAGCCTCTAATTACGTGAATGCCTCTAAAATAGCTAAGATAGTTATTGACACGGGTATCAGAAACATCACCGGCAAAATAGTAAAACAAAGCATTTTTACTGCGGAATGCCGCTGGAAAGAGTTTTGGAATATTCAGTAAAGATAGAAGCGAATCGCCTCGCGGGCTTGTGTGGATTTCATAGTAGGCAAGTGTCTGATTACTGGAATCGTGGCTGCAGATATCAAACCAAAAAGGATAATCAAGCTGAGCAGGCAGTTTAGGAAAGGCCTTGCTTCCGGCTAATGACGTGATAATTTCTGGTCTGTCTTTGGTCAGGTGATTATAGAGTTCAAGTACAACAATGGTTTCATCGCTATGTGTCAAAACAATACCGCTATTATGAAAATGCCAGCTTGTGTCATACTGCTCGGTATAATTATGAATGACCCATCGCGGCAAATCATAATTTGTGCTGTCGAGGGAATCGAAATGTCTTCCGGTCCAGCCACTCCAGCGAAAGCCGAAACGTTTTTCTATTTGACGCCGCACACGCCAGCTTGTAGGCGTGCCAATAATATTAAATTCCCCGATTACCAGCTTCCCTTGATCAGCCATAATTTCTAAAAAATCTGCCTCTTCTGAACTAAGCCGTCCGTAAATAATCGGATTGCGATCCTGAGAGAGCTCACCACTTTCCCAATCATTTTTATATACCCCATAGGAGTCTGCGATCCAGGCCATATCATAGCGATTTGCAAGCTCGATCAAGTCCTCCTTCCGAAAACCCTCTAAATCATAGATTCTATAAGATTTACCAGGTTCAGTGGGATGAAAGCCATAATAATCCATATCTGCCCTGTAGAGTCTTTCGCCATAGCTGTATCGAAAATGACGCAACAGCCAGATAAGAGACCGATGCTCTTCATAGCGTAAATTTGGAACGGTCTTATCAAGTATAAAAATCTGTATTGGTCTCAGCGGTGTAAAATACCAGGCTAGAAAGCTCCAGAGGGGAATCAAGAAAATTGCCACAACTATGATATCCCTGATTTTTATCTTTCGATACCAGGGTTTTGGACGAAGCTTTTCATAGGAAGCGTCCCAGCAGCCGTCAGTGTAATGCTGATGCTCTACCATCTGTAAACAAGCCCTAACATAAACCCCCATTGGGCGCTGTCAGCCCGCTCCCAACCGCGGCTTAAAGCTGCCTGCACACCGATTCTTTCCCAGGGGTAGCTCTCCCCTTTTATACCTATTGTCCGCAGTTTTTCTTCAATTTTGATATCATAGTTTAATTTTGTAAAAACAGTGTACAGCTCGGCCCAATGATCAGCAGATATAAAATAATGTCGCCAGGCTGCCAGCAAAATCAGCTCAGGACCGCTAGCTTTTTGGAGAATATCAGTTAATCTCACCCTCAAAAATTCATTATTCAGATATGCCGCTGCACCAAGGCTGAGGAACTGAACATCTGATCCTGGAAAATGCATCAATCTGTAGGCGGCTGATAATTCATACAGGCTGCCAAGCCCCTTATAGTACTCGGCATTCAGGTCAAGTATTGGCAATAAGCTTTGTCTGAATGCATATTGTGCCCGCAGGTTGATATATGCGTTGTGCTTAAGAGCGATATAATTATCCCAGGCCAGGGAATAGTCTTCATTCGTAAAACGCTCAACTCTCTGCAGCTCACCAATTTTTGTCCAGTTTCCTTTATGGCGCTGAATACCTACGGCCCAACGGCGCCAGGTATCCATCGTGGTGAGATCAAAACTTGTCTGCTCATACTGAATATACGCCAGCCACGAACTCAGAACCTAATTTTGCTGAATAGATTTCAGAAGGGGTTCCCACATCTCCTTAGGGGCTCCCAGCATTCGCGCACTTTCTATGGATTGGCGGGCTGTATTATTTCTGCGAATGGCAATTTCGGCTTTGGCTCGCTTGATACTTGGCTCCCAGAGTGTGGGGGCGCGTTTTTCCCATTCCATATAGGCATTGACAGCTAGCTGATGTTTGTCCTGCCAGAAATATATATCTCCTAAAGCCTGCCAGGCATCGTCATAATCTGGATAGAGGCGCACTGTGAGAAAAAGCAGTTCTTCAGCTTTGGCAAAATTCCCCTGCCAGCCATTCAGCCGGCCCAAAGCCAGCATCGCGTCAGCATCTTCAGGATATTTTTTCAGAATAGCTTCAAAAAAATCTGCCGCGCTTTGAAAATCTTCATTTTTAATAGCCTCCCTTGCCAGTTGATGCAATGCTTCGTAAGAAATCTTCTTATCTTCATCCAATTCTTGAGCCGGTAGAAATGTCAATAATCCTGCTGAAATGATAAAAATAATTGTAATTATACTATTTCTTCTTTTTGTCATTAAACCCCTTACGTTCCATTTCACCCCAAGTTTTCACATTTCTAAAAAAACTGATGGCTCCCTTACTGCGCCAATAGGTTGATAATTGCCGGTAGCCAAAATTTTCTATAATTGCAATCCAGAAAAGCTCAATTAGGTCTCGGCCTCTGGGATAGCGGCGGAAACTCAGCTCTTCCAAAGCGACGGAAAAGACAGACAGGGCAATGCCAAAAACAAAAGCAACTACAAAAAAGGCAGAAAAATAGAGCATACTGATATTTCCCGTGAGCCAGGCAATAAAAAATGAAAGATAACCGGGAAATTCGATGAAGGGACCAGCCATTTCCAGGAGGAAAAAGTATGGGTAAATAATAGTGCCCACTTTTCCATATCGTGGGTTAAAAAACATATCCTTATGACGGCTGAGAACCTCCATTAGCCCCCGCTGCCAGCGGTCTCTCTGTCGCCCTAATACCCGCTCACTTTCGGGACACTCTGTCCAGGCTACAGGATCAGGCACAAATTTTATTCGATATGGAATTTTATTTTGGCGACAATATTTATGCAGGCGAACCACCAGCTCCATATCTTCTCCCACAGTGTCGGTGCGATACCCGCCAGCTTCGACAACGGCAGCACGCTTAAATATGCCAAAAGCGCCGGATATGATAAATGTCAGCCCCAAAGCATCCCAGCCCATTCTGCCGGAAAGAAATGCTCTCAGATGTTCAAGCACCTGGAAACGCGCCAAAAGGTTTTTAGGGAGTTTTACTTTTGTTACAACGCCATTTTTCACTTCACATCCATTGACAATGCGTATGATGCCACCGGCTGCTACAGTTCGCACATCTTCTAAAAATGGATAAACAACCCGCGATAATGCATCCCGCTCCAAAAGACTGTCAGAGTCCATTGCACAAAAGAGGGGCGTCCGGCAAAAATTGAGTCCTGTATTAAGGGCATCAGCTTTTCCGCCATTAGCCTTGTCGATAATCCAAAGATTGGGGTAAACCTGACTCTGATAAATATTTCGAATAGGCGCTGTGCTTAAAAATGCAGTGGGCGTCCGAGGTGTGGGAATCATTTCAAAAGCGTCAATCATCTCCTGCAGTGTGTTATCCCGACTGCCATCATTCACCATTAAAATCTCATAATCAGGATAATTAAGGGAAAGCAGTGATTTTGTAGAGGAGACACAGGTGGCGCTTTCATTATAGGCTGGCGCAATCAGTGTGATAGGCGGCGATCCATTGTGAGCAATCATGTCATCTAATGTGACGGTTTTTAGCTTTTGAGAATAACGCCTGAGAGCAAAAAATGCCACAATGCCAGTTATAAGATAGACGCCGTTTAGTAAAAAGAAATAAGTCAGCACGGTAGCATTGAAAATTTGCAAAAGCAGAACTGGAATATTTATCATACTGCATACTCCGCAATGACCTGCTCAAAAATTTTGCCGCGGGGATGCCCTTTGTTAACCAGGTCCATCAGGATATAGCTGTGGCCCGATTTCGCCAAAGCTATGGCAGAATTTAAAACGACCCAATTTGCCGAGTCTGCAAGGGCATCCGACAATAATTCGATGTGCATATCTGGTGCAACATTGCCTATCGTTCGAATAAGATTTGTGCGAACAACATAATCATCAGACATTGAAAGGTAGGATATTTCTTCTATATCTTTATAATTACCAACAACTTCTAAAAGCCTGAGAAAAGCGGTCAACAATTCTCTTGAGGTTGTCTTCTGGATGCGCTCTGTGACAATAGCCGCGGAATCATAATCCATCAGCAGCCTTAAGGTATCACAGGCCAATAT
>DSDE01000240.1 GCA_011049095.1 Fidelibacterota bacterium | reverse complement strand
TGTATCAGTTTGAAGTCTTAAATATTCTCCAGGTGAAAAATCATCCAGCCATTGCGGCGGACTATTTATTAGATTGCAGCGCCATATCAGTGTGTCTGAATCTGAGCTTTCTCCAAGAGAATCTCTTGCGGAAACGAGAACCCGATAAGTTTTGTGATTTTGGAAATATTGACTCTCACTAATCAATAAGAATGTATCGCTAGTAAAGAAGCTTAGATTTTGGGAATCTTCTTCGACAATGAAATGCAGTTCATAGCCAGCCAGGTCTCCGTCAATATCTCTGCTGCTCTGCCAGGTAAAAAGTTTTGGCAATCCGCTACTGTCACGCTCACTTTCCCAAAATGGCTTTCCAGGCGGGCTGTTTTTTGGCTGATAGAAAAAGCTATCTGTTGCGCTCCAACTGCTAAAATGCTCCTGCCAAATGCCTCTGGCGCGGAAATAGTAGCGGCTTTCCGGCAGCAAAAGTCTTTCCAATATGAAGGGATTCTTGGTCAAAATAATAAGCTCCGTTGATGTGTCGGGAAACTCAGGAAAATTTGACAAAGCGAGTTGGGCGGGAATGCTGTCATTGGAGTGGGTGAATTGCCATTGGCTGCGAAAATGGCGGTCACCTATTTGGTAAAGTGGTGTGAGGCTGGGGGGAGGCAGGTAGGAGCGGATGGGAATCTTTTCACTAAAATTCTCTTGTTCACTGTGAACTGTAAGAGAATCAGGTGCGCTGGCGCCGTGAAGAAAAGGCAGATAGTAGGAGCTATCGGTACTATGGAGATTGAATTTAAGCTTCAATAGCCCCAATTCCAGTTCCAGTTCCACTGTGTCGCCGTTGAAATCGGGATAAAATATTCTCAAATCTACTGTTTCATTGGGTAAAAACCGGTCTGCTACAATGAGCAATTCGCCATAGGCTGAGATCGTCAGCATAAAAAGAGACAAAAGAAAAGCCAATGGCGAATTTTGGCTCATTAAAATTTTTTAACTCCGGCAATATGCAGGGCAAGATGGTGCACTTTAGCGATGGGAAGCTTTTCCAGCTCCGAAGCTGTGAGCCAGCGGTGCTCTATCCAGTAATCATTCCACCAGGGGCTTCGCAAGCTGCCTTCTATAATATCAAGCTCGACTTTAAAATGGGTGTATTGATGCTTTGCTTTCTTTATAAAGGTACGTTCGATGATGATCTCATTAGCTAAAGTAAAATCGGCCAAAGGCTGCTCTTCATATATGGTATTGGGAAGCTCCCACATTCCGCTGAGAAGACCCCGCTGAGGCCGTTTTACCATCAGCAGCTTGTCTCCGTCTTGTAGAATGAAGGCAGCGCCAGTGAGCAATGGCAGTTTGCCGCGGTTTTTTTTAACGGGGAACTCAGTCATACGGTTATGAAGCCAGGCTTCACAGTATTCCTTTAGCGGGCACTGCTGACAATGGGGCTTGGGAAGGCAAATCAAAGCGCCCAGCTCCATCCAGGCCTGATTAAGTTCACCAGGATGAAAAGCAAAAAAACTTCTTTTAATAATATCAGCAATATTTGATTTAAATTGTGCTGTGCCGCTGTCGGCTTCTATCATATAGAGCCGGCTGATGACGCGTTTGCTATTGCCATCAACGACACCATACTTCTCTCCATTGAGTATTGATGCCAGAGCAGCGGCACTATATGGGCCGATGCCAGGCAAAGCCAGCCAATCCTTATAAGTATTTGGAAATATGCTATTTCTTTCTCGAAAGATCATTTCTGCCGCAGACTTTAATTGATATACCCTTCGGTAATAGCCGAGACCTTCCCAGGTTTTGAGCACAAGCTCCATATCGGCTTCTGCTAGTATTTTCACATTTGAGAAGCGCTTAAGCCAGCGCTTAAAATAAGGTATAACAGTTTTAACTTGTGTCTGCTGAAGCATAATTTCACTGATCCAGATTTCATAGGGGTCTTTTGACTTCCGCCAAGGCAAAAGCCGCCGATTTTTTACATACCATTTGTAAAGTTTTGAACTTAGTTCTTCTGATATGGGATATAGGATATCATCGCTTTTCATTTTGGCTGAAGTCTGCTAATTATTTTTGAATCTGCTGTTGTGTAGTGACTGTCACCGGCATATAGTGCAGGTTGACATTTCTCAAGATTGAGGATTTTATTGACAAAGGCATCATCATTGCCGTGAATGGCTTTAATTTCTCCCATAAACCATGTATGGTCGCCGCCAGGGGTGGCAGAATATACGGCACATTCAAAGGCTGCGTAGGCTTCCTCTAGGTATGGTGAATTTATGATATGACCAGAGACGGGATGAAGTCCAAAATATGCAATTTTATCGGTATCTGCACCGCTAAGCCGGCCGCATCCATGGATTTTTTCCAATTCACTGTATGGTAAAAAATTTACCGTAAAATCACCTGCTTTTTGAATCATATTATGGGTGTATCTTTGGGGAGCGATGGATACGCCATACATAGGCGGGTCGAAAGAAACAGGGCTATGCCAGGCTGCCGTCATAAAATTCTTTTTCCCATCGGCTTCAACGCCAATTACAGCAGCTACTACAGGATAATATTGATAATATCCCTCAATTTTTGTGATGATCATTCTTTTTCTCCTTATTATATCTATTAACAAACTCAGAAATATGGACCGGTGAAGACCCGCAGCAGCCGCCTAAAATATCAAGACCAAGATCTGCCCAGCATTTTAAGATATCAGCGAATCTTGCGGGACTCAGGGATTTTTTAAGCGGCTCATTGCTGAAGGGGTCCGAAATTCCAGCATTGGGATAGGCGCCGAATCTGGGCGCCGCCTGACTATTCAAAAGAATGGGTATGGCAGCCTCAATATGTATTGGTGAGCTGCAATTTATCAGAAAGGCATCTGCAGAAAATTTATTAGCTAATTCGAGGATATCTTGAATATGGCTGCCATCGGGAAGAGTCTGCTCATCTTTCAGTATAATTGAAAACCAAAGCGGCAACTTGCTCTGTCTGGCGATTTTCAGGGCAATGGCGCTTTCATCAAAGCGGCCAAATGTTTCCAGGAGAAGCAGGTCTGCTCCGGCTTGCTCCAGATTTTCTATCAAATGTTGATAATTTTTTTTTGCCTCTTTCTCTCCAGGAAAGTCTTCAAATCGATAGCTATCTCCACAAGGCGCGATGGAGCCGGCGACTAGCACTCCAGGAAAGGCGCTTGCGACAGATTTTGCCAAAGTGATGGCTTGTTGGATGGCTTTTTTGGCTTCCAGATCAGGATTTTTTTTCCCGCTGCGATTAAAGGCATATCTTGTGGCTCGAAAAGTCGCCGCAGTGAGAATCTCTGCCCCTGCTTCTGCATATTCCCGATGTAATTTTACAATAGCTTCTGCCTCGCTAAATAAAACGCCGGCGCTCCATAACGGTGGTGGCAGATTGATGCCCCGAGATTCCAGTTCGCTTCCCATCGCACCGTCCAATATGGTGATGGCTTTCATAAGTCTATTGTCCAGTTTATACTTAGGGGGATTGATCTCAGTGTGGTCTTACTGTTTGTCTTATCTGCCTGATAAAGTCCGTGGGGTATGGCTATTCCCAGTGCAGCTCCAAAAATGACATCACTCAGCCAGTGATAGTTATCCTGCATTCTCGAAAACGCTGTAAAGGCAGCGGCGCTGTAGGCTGGAATCGCTGCTTTCGGTCCATACCAGCTATGCAGCACAGATGCTGTACAAAAGGTGATGGATGTATGTCCGCTGGGAAAACTGTACGGCTTGCCATTTGGCCGTTGGCGACCAGTGACTTTTTTCAACAAAAGGGTCGCGCCTGTTGTAATCATCAGGGATGACGCGCCGTATCGGACAGGGGTTAAATAATCGCCGGATTCATTTCCCTTGAGCAGAGCTCCGCCACCCAAAAGGGCAAGTACAAAAAAATTATCGAGATAAGCATGCCCATAATGAGTCCATTCTGCTGACAGGAGACGGTCTTCTGTCATTTTTTTATTTATGGTGCGATCAAAGGGTAAGGCAGTCAATGCCAGCAGGCTGCCAGCTAAAATTGTTTGCTGGCTCACACTGTTTTCCGAAAGCTGAAAAAACAGTTCTGAAAAGTATTTTTCATTAGATACAGCTGCTGACAAATGAAGATTTAGAAAAAAACTGATAATCAGGCAAAGCAGGGCGTTTTTTTTCATAGCTAAATTTATTAAACTGCCCTTTGAGGTTAAAACAGTTTTAATAATAATCGCTTAATTCTTGTTTTTTCATTTTGCTCGTAGTAAAATTGTGCGAAGATGGATGATGAGCCGCAACAATATATAATTAAGCAAGAGTGCAGGAACCTAGCTTGATGACGATTGAAGTCACCCTTGCACTAATTGGGCTTATTTTTTCAGCCTATTTTTCTGGCAGTGAAATAGCCTTCATATCGGCGAATCCGCTGCAGTTGCAAATATGGGCTTCTCAAAATAAGCTTGGCGCCAGAAAAAGCCTTCACTATCTGGAAAATCAAGAAAAAGTGCTATCTACGATTATGGTGGGGAAAACACTGGCAAATATTCTGGCCAGCTCTTATGCAACAATCGTCCTTATTCGTTATCAACTTATTCCATTTTGGCTAATTTCTATTGCTATATCACTTATTGTTCTGTTTTTATGCAATCTGATTCCTAAAACATTAATTAGAGACAGGGCAAACTCAGCCAGCCGCTTTTTTGCTATAACAATAAGTTTTTTTGAACTTGTTTTGCTGCCGCTGAGTCTCATTGCTAGAGCATTTACTGGCCTCTTTATTGCTATTATTGGCAGCAAGCGAGCTGACTATACGGCGGCTATCACTCGAGATGATCTCAATCAATCCGTTGAGCAGGGGCATGAATTAGGTGTGATTGATAAAGATGAAAGGGCATATATCCGCAATGTCATTGAATTTTCAGATACTGCCGCGGCGGAGATAAAGACACCGAGAACGGACATTGTTTCACTTCCGTCTAATGCAAGCATTCCAGAAGCAAAATCTGCCTTGCAAGAATCAGGTTTCTCTAAATTAATTATCTATCGTGAAAGCATTGATGATATCATTGGTTTTGTGGTGCTTCATGATCTTTTTAAAAAACCAGAAAAGTTGGATGATATTCTGCGTGAGATTGAGATCTATCCGGAAACAAAATCCACCTTTGAGCTGCTGAAGGACTTTCAAGAGAAAAATATCAGCATTGCAGCATTAATTGATGAATTTGGCGGTACGAGCGGCATTGTCACTATGGAAGACCTTGTGGAGGAGATTTTTGGCGATTTTAATGATGAATATGATGAAGATTCCGGGCTGATACGCAAGTTAGATAACGGCGATCTGGTGATGAACGGTCGGGCAGACATTGATGACCTTACCGACAGTTTTGGCCTGAATATCCCAGAAGGTGACTATGAGACAATCGCCGGTTATCTGCTGGATAAGCTAGACCGTTTCCCCAAACGCGGTGAAAAGATTGTTCTGAGTAATCTTGAATTTCACATCATTCGGGCGACAGCCAAGAGTATTGATTATATCCGCATCCACAAACTCAATCAGTAGATGATCAAACAAGTCGATTGCTTCCTGCTTAAAAAATTCTTTTTTAATATTTTTGCTGCCCTTATTGTTTTTGTGGCAATATTTCTGATTGTTGACATTGTGGAACATATTGATAATTTTATTGATAATGGTCTGAACCTGACGGGTGTCTTACTCTATTATCTCTATACAATGCCATGGTTTATTCATATTGCGCTGCCAATGTCATCTCTGCTGGCTGTTGTATTTTTGTTTGGAATGATGAATCGCAGGGCGGAGCTGACAGCCCTGAAAAGTTCAGGTATCAGCCTCTACCGCATTGCAATGCCATTTCTGATTTGTGGTCTGCTTATTTCGTTTGGCGCTTTTCAGTTTGAAGATAAAGTTGTGGTCCCAGCAAATCGCGAGCTAAATGCCTTTAAAATTGAATTTTTGAATAAAAGGAAGCGGCCATCTCCGACTATAAAAAGAAACCTTTATCTGCAGGCCGACTCAAATGCTGTGCTATACATTAGTGTGTATTCCACAAATACAGAAAAAGGGGAAGGCGTTAGTCTCCATATTTTGACCGATGGCATAATCACAGAACGCCTGGATGCTGAGGTGCTTTTCCGAGAGAATGATGAATGGAAACTAAGCGGCATAGAACATAGAAAATTTTCTGATACAGGTGAAATTTATAGCCAGCTTGACACTATGGCTTTTAATTGGCAATTAAGCAAGGAGGATTTGGCCCGAGACCAAATATCTCCCAATGAAATGAATTACAGGCAACTGAAGGAATTTATCGTTCAAACAGAGCGTCACGGGCTTATAACAACACGATGGCAGGTAAAACTTCATTTCAAAACAGCGATGAATTTTACAGTCTTTATTGTAATCCTTTTTGGCATTTCACTCTCAGCCAGACAGAAGCGGGGAGGGGGGCTGGCCAGCGGTGTAGGTATCAGCCTGCTGGTGATTCTCATCTATACAGCTTCACTAAAATTTGGAGAAACAATGGGATACAATGGAATCATGGAGCCTTTTTGCTCAGTTTGGATTCCTAATGCCGTTTTCTTATTCTCAGGCATCATATTAATGATTCAGGCCCCAAAATAAAAAACCCGCCTTTTTAGACGGGCTTTAGCATAATTTGCTTTATGCGCTTTTATTCGACTTGCAGCACTTCACGCATCGCCTGGAGAATGGAATCTTTAGGCAAAGCGCCAACAGCCATTTGCGGCTTATCGCTTACTGGGATAAAGAGCAGGGATGGGATATTGCGAACTCCAAATATTGAGGCAAGTTCCTGCTCTTTTTCAACATCTATTTTATAAACGTGCATCTTGCCTTCATACTCTTTAGAAAGTTCTTCTAAAATAGGAGCCACAATTTTACAAGGCTGACACCAATCAGCATAAAAATCAATTATTGCCGGCAATTTGCCCTCATATTTCCATTCATTGTTTTTTCCGTAATCAAAGACCTTCGCTAAAAAAGTATCTTTTGTCAATAGCTCAGCCACAGTTCCTCCTTTTTTTGTTTTTTGCATTTTCTCTTCACAAGACTGAGATAGTGGAAAGTATGAAAAGTTACGATATGAATATGATTATATATAAATAAGCCTATTCATATTCAAAATTTTTTAAAAATATACAATGATTGCTTAGGGT
>DSDE01000056.1 GCA_011049095.1 Fidelibacterota bacterium | reverse complement strand
TATAATGAACATAAGTTCATAATGAAAGAAATTCTTAATATTTGTTTGTATCAGATAATGTTTAGGTTTTTTTATTAATTGGCAGATTCAATTATTGAATCATAAGTGTTTTTCATATATTTGGTCAATGTCAAAATTCAATGCGCACATCCACTGTAATTTATATTTTGCTGTTACGAGCAAAACGGCTGACCTAAAGCAAATCCGAGAAAGCCTGCTGTACGGGAAGATCAAAGACTGAGTAAGAGATGATACCCGATTTGTTATTTATCAACTTTTTCCCAGAATTGATTAATGTCTTCTGAAATTGATCTGGAAGTTTTGCGCAAGGCCGAATCCGCTGATTCTCAAAAAGCGATAGCTGATGATTTGGGACTCAGTGTGGGCAAGGTGAATTATATTTTGAAAGCTCTGATTAAAAAGGGGCTCATCAAGATGGAGAATTTCACAGTAGCGCCAAATAAGCGAAAATACCGCTACATTCTCACGCCAATTGGATTAAAGGAAAAGATCATTCTCACAGAGCGATTTATCATCAGAAAAAAACGGGAATATGAAGAATTGCAGCGGGAGCTGAGAGAATTAAAAAAGCAAGAAATAGAGCAAGATAGTACTCAAATTGAAGGCAAGGATAATGCGAAAAAAAATTAGCGCTGAAAAAATCAAATTGCCTTCAGGCTTTGTGCCGCCAGTTATAGTTGGTTTAAGGCATTAATCATTATAAATTTCCGCCTGATATGAAAAGAAAAATTGCAGTAAAAAGATTTTTGCAGGTCTTTGGAGAAAGATTCTGATTTAATGAATAAAAACGAATGAAGTAAGAAGGAAATCAGTATGTCACAATCACTTATGAAACTCTCCGATGTCAATATCTGTGTTGTCGGTTTGGGTTATGTGGGGCTTCCTTTAGCGGTGGAGTTTGCTAAAAAATTTCCCACGATTGGCTATGATATCAATCAGAAACGGGTGGATGATCTCAACCGGGGCCACGATGACACCCTTGAAGTGGATGATGAAAACCTGCAGTCGGTTTTGAAGCTCAAAGCCGGCGACGATAAAGCCAATCCAGAGTATCCTGGGATTTACCTCACCACAAAGCTTGAAGAAACACGAGCTAGCAATGTTTATGTGATAACGGTTCCCACGCCTACAGATAAGCATAACCGTCCCGATTTGACACCGCTGGTGAAGGCTTCGGAAGCAGTGGGAAAGGTGCTTTCAAAAGGTGATATCGTGATTTATGAATCCACGGTTTATCCGGGCGCCACGGAGGAAGACTGCATTCCGGTCATCGAGAAAAGCGCTGGGATGCTTTTTAATGAAGATTTTTATGTGGGCTATTCTCCTGAAAGGATCAATCCCGGCGATAAAGAGCATACTGTAACAAAGATAAAGAAAGTCACCTCGGGCTCTACACCTGAAGTCGGCAAATTGGTGGATAAACTTTACAAGGAAGTTATCGTAGCCGGCACCCATCTTGCGCCTTCTATCAAGGTGGCGGAAGCGGCCAAAGTGATTGAAAATTCTCAACGTGATATCAATATTGCTTTTGTAAATGAGCTGGCAAAAATTTTCAACCTGATGGGTATTGATACCAATGATGTTTTGGAAGCAGCCGGCACAAAGTGGAATTTTCTCCCCTTTAAGCCGGGTTTGGTTGGCGGGCACTGTATTGGTATTGATCCCTATTACTTGGCGCAAAAGGCTCAGGAAGTGGGCTATCATCCGGAGATAATTCTGGCAGGACGGCGTATGAATGACGGTATGGGCGCTTATGTAGCTAGCCAGGTTGTGAAAGAGATGATCAATAAAGACCTGCCAGTAAAAGGCTCAAAGACGCTGGTATTGGGCATTACCTTTAAAGAAAACTGTCCCGATATCCGCAACAGCCGGGTTATCGACGTAGTTAAAGAGCTCCGATCTTTTGGTGTCCAGGTTGACGTTTACGATCCTTGGGCCAGTCCGGAAGAAGTGAAGCACGAATATGGTCTTGAGCTCTTAGAAAGCCCGGCAAGTGAGTATGACGCCGTGGTTTTAGCCGTGGCTCATAATAAATTCTTCGGTTTTGATTTTAGCAAAGTTAGCAAAGAAAAGGCTGTCATTTACGATGTAAAGGGTTTCCTCGACCGGGATCTGGTTGATGGCAGACTTTGATTATTAAAAAGAAGAGAAATAGCAAAATGGTTAAAAATTACAGCAGCCAAAACAATGAATTTTCCACTTTCAACCTTAAGCTCAACCTTAAGCTCAAACGGTGTCTATGAGTAAAATATTAATTACCGGTGGCGCCGGCTTTATCGGTTCCAATCTCGTTGATTATTTTTTAGAAAGGGGCCATGAGGTGGTCTGCCTCGATAATCTGGCCACCGGATTTGAGCATAATATCGCCCACAATTTTGGAAATCGGCGATTTCGCTTTCTCAAAGGTGATATTCGGGACCTGTCCACGTGTCGGGAAGCTGTGAAGGGCTGCGATGTGCTGAGTCATCAGGCGGCGCTTGGCTCGGTGCCCCGCTCTATCAAAGACCCTATTACTAGCAATGATGTGAATATTGGCGGTTTTGTCAATATGCTGGTGGCTGCCAGAGATGAAGAGATTCAGCGCTTTGTCTATGCCGCTTCTTCCAGCACCTATGGCGATTCTCAGAAGCTTCCCAAGCTGGAAGATGAGATTGGCAAGCCTCTTTCGCCTTATGCCATCACCAAATATGTGAATGAGCTCTACGCCGATGTTTTCTCCAAAAGTTATGGAATGCAGTGCATCGGTCTCCGCTATTTCAATGTATTTGGCCGGCGGCAGGACCCCAATGGCGCTTATGCCGCTGTTATTCCCCTCTGGGTGAAGCAATTGATGGAATATAAGCGACCGGTCATCAACGGCGACGGCTCATACAGCCGAGATTTTACCTATATCGAAAATGTCATTCAAGCCAATGATAAAGCGTTATTTACACCGGCTGAAAAGATTAGCGATGCGAGCCGTTTTGCCGAGGTTTTTAATATTGCCTATGGCGGAAATACCAATCTGATTCAATTATTTGAGGCGCTGCGGGAAAATCTGGCAAAATATGATGAAAAAATTGCTGGTATCGATCCGCTTTTTGGACCGGTTCGGGCCGGTGATATTCCCCATTCTCAGGCCAGCATCGAGAAGGCAAAACGCCTGCTGGATTATCAGCCAAAATATGATGCCAGGCAGGGTTTTGCCGAAGCGGCTGAGTGGTATTTTCAGCATCTTTGAGAAAATATTACATTATAATTGACCATATCGGTGTATCAGGACAATCAGGCTTGATGATTCGAGGCGTAGAGCTTCTTGTTCATTATTCACTCTTTTCACATTTATATGCCAATCATTTAAGGCTACTCTGCTTTGATTAGGGAGATAGCCGCTCCGCCTCCGGCGGCCAATTTTAGAGTGTGTTTTGTGGAAGAATTGACAGTATATTCCCTAATCTCATAATTGGTGGGATTGTGATTCCAGTGGGCATCGGGTCCATCAAGATAGAAAATTGCCTGATAGTCGGCGCCTTTTGGCAGAAATGAGAAATCGAGTTTCAGTTCCCGCTCATTCTCATCGGTAATGGCGCCGACAAACCAGCGCTGGCCATTGCGTTCCTGGCGGGCAATCATCACGTAATCACCAATTTCGCCATCGAGGACAAGGCTTTTTTCCCAGTCCACCGCTACATCGCGAATGAATTGTATGGCAGGATGTCCACGATAATATTTAGGCAGGTCCGGCACCATTTGCATCGGTGAATAGATGACGACGTAGAGCGCCAGCTGGTGTGCAAGCGTGGTATTTACCTGATTGTCAGGCTTATAGGGTTTGAGTTTGATATTAAAGATGCCCGGTGTGTAGTCGATGGGTCCCGCCAACATACGTGTAAAAGCTACAATAGGCAGGTGCTCCGGTGGATTGCCGCCGTCGGAGGCCCAGGCGTTAAATTCTTGTCCCCGAAGCCCCTCTCGGGTGATTTCATTGGGGTAGCTGCGGCGAATGCCTGTGTCTTTAATAGGCTCGTGAATATTGACGGCAATCTGGTATTTGGCGGCGGTCTCCGTCACTTTTCGGTAGTGATTAACCATCCACTGGCCGTGATGATATTCTCCTTTGGGAATGATTTTTCCCACATAGCCGGTTTTCACGGCGTGAATGCCCAGGCGCTTCATCAGGGAGAAAGCGGTGTCAAGCTGCGCTTCATATGTGCGGGGGGCAGCGGATGTTTCGTGGTGCATAATCAGATCAACGTTTTTGGATTTTCCGTAGGCCACCACCTTTTCCAAATCGTAGTCAGGGTAGGGGGTGATGAAGTCAAAAACGCCTTCTCGGTCTTCAAAGCCGATCCAGTGTTCCCAGCCGGTGTTCCAGCCTTCTACAAGGACGGCGTCGATATTGTTTTCGGCGGCGAAATCAATCATTTCCTTAGCATATTGAGTGGTGGCGCCGTGTCTGCCTGAAGCCATATCCCAGGATTTGGTCCCGATGTGCATATCCCACCAGATTCCGGTATATTTGGTGGGTTTAAACCAGCTCACATCGCCAACGACGTTTGGTTCATTGAGATTGAGAATCATCTTTGATTCGATAAGGTCGCCGGCGCGTTTGGCAATCTGAATGGTGCGCCAAGGTGTGGGAAAGGGAATTTTTCGAGTAACTTTAGCGCCGTCTGCCCGGCCTACCAGATCACTGGTGAGTAAGTTGTTTTTAGTATCTACTTTCAGGGTCATGCCGGCATAATTGCTCAGATTAGCTTCGTGAAAACTGAGGTAAAGCCCGTCAGCGGTTTTCATTGTCACCGGTGTATTTACAGCGTTTCCCGGGATATAGGTTTGGGCTAGATTGCTATGATTCTGATATTTCAATGCGTTGATTTCGCTAAGCTTTGTCGTATTGTAAAGATGTTCGTAGATATCCCAGTCACCTGGCTGCCACCAGACTTGATGATCACCAGCCAACTGAAACTCTGTATGCTCGTGCAGAATAGTAATCTCCCCTTTCATGTTGGGTTGTTTTGGAAATTCACTGCGAAAGGCAAGGCCATCATTAAAAACCCGAAAGACCACTCGCAGCAGCCGCTGGTTCGGACTTTTTTCCAGAAAGGTGATGGCTGCTTCATTATATTCATTTTTTACCAGACGATCTTCGCCCCAGGGCTGTTCCCATTCCTGTGAATAGCGCAGTTTGCGCACTTCTTTGATCTCGAAATTTTCCTTCAAAGGCGCGTGTTCTTTAAACTCAAAGCCAATCTGTGAGGGAAGGATGACAGACTTCCCGATGGCCTGGACGAAATAGGTAATTGCGCCACTATCATTTGTGCTGATGGTGACGGTGATATTTTTGTCAGGAGAATGGACGGTGACCACATTGCTTTTGCCGCAGCTCCAAAGAAAAGCGGCTGCAGTGAGCATAATAATCATGTTTTTCATGAGTACTCCTTAATTCCTAAATAATCTTTCATTAAAGAGAAAATAAGCGATTGTGTGATGATAGGCAAATGATTCCGGCAGGAAAGCCATCGCTTAATTCATTTAAGTTTTTTTAAAGGGTAAATTTGCTTGTACCGAATATATCTGGTAATGATTTTCTCCGTGAAAAAAATTTGAAAAAGTCTTATATTGCGGCGCATGTTGGAATTTAAACAAATAAGGAGCTGATTCATGGAGCTATCACAAATCTGCAGCTATGAAGCAGGAACGAAAATCGCCAGTTATTTATTGGTTCAGGAAGCCCGTGTGCGCCGAACCCGTGATGATAAGCCCTATCTGGATCTTGTTTTTTCTGATGCCAGCGGCCGAATAAATGGCAAGATTTGGGACGCAGCAGAAATTGATGCGCCGGAACCTGGCACTCCCGTGGGGGTTTTAGCACAGGTGGACAGCTACAATGAGCAGCTACAGCTTATCGTGGAGAAAATGTTCATTGTGAATGAAAAGGAGCATCGTGAAAAGGGCTTCAACTGGGAGCTATTAATACCCAGGACAAAAAAAGATATGGATGCGATGTGGCAGGCAGTGACTGATGCGGTGGCGTCTGTGGAGAATCCTTTTCTCAAAAAACTGCTGGAAAAAATGATTATTGAAAATGGCGAACAAATAAAAAAGTGGCCGGCCAGTCTCGTATTGCATCACGCTTATCTGGGTGGATATCTGGAGCACATTTTCGGGATGATGGAGGTGGCGTTGCCGGCAGCCAGAAGCTATACTTTAGATGCAGACCTTGTTCTAGCGGGTGTCTTGCTTCATGATATAGGCAAACTGGGAGAGCTTAGCGGTTTTCCTAATAATCACTACACAAATGAAGGCAATTTTCTTGGGCATATCGTCATAGGCTGGCATCTGGTGCATTCAGCTATTGGCGAAATTGAGGATTTTCCCATAGAGCTGAGGCTCAGGCTGGAACATATCATTCTCAGCCATCAGGGTAAATATGAGTATCAGAGCCCGAAGATGCCGGCTTTTCCCGAAGCGGTGCTTGTGCATTATGTTGATGAGCTGGATGCGCGGCTTAATATGATGGACAAAGTGATGGCAGAGGATAGCAGCGATTCCCTGTGGAGCAATACCCGAAATTATTTTAAAATACCAATATACCGCGGAATAGCTGATGCTGACGACTAGCAGAACTCTGGAAGATAATAGTCGGATTGCTGATACAGGTATTTTACTGGCGCTTTTTTTGGCGTTGGGCTATCTTTTTATTTATATACCCAATGTGGAATTTATTACGCTGATTGCATGGCTGGTGGGCTTACTGCTGGGTGCGGGTCGAGGACTATTTGTGGCGCTTATTGGCGAAACGATTTTTTCGGTGATGAATCCCCTTGGCAGCAGCTTAGTCTTTTTGCCTCTTTTTGCTGCGCAGCTTTGCGGATTTGCCCTGATTGCATTGAGTGGCGCCGCAGCACGGTTCTTGATCTCTAAATTATTGAATCATAAGTTTTTGCTGATAATTTATGCCGCCCTTAACGGGCTTTTGCTGACTTTTATCTATGATTTGCTCACTACATTGGCTTTTCCTTTGGCATCGGGTTTTTCTACAGAGCAAACTATCGCCACGCTTTTGGCCGGCATTCCTTTTGTTTCTACTCATCTGGTCGTTAACACCGCCACTTTTGCGCTAATATTGCCGCCGCTTTTGCTGCAAATTGCCAGGTTTTTTCCTCGATTTGGGCTGCAGAAGTGAGGAGCAGCGTGCAGGATAGCGGGAGATTGGAGCATTTCACATTTTTGGAG
>DSDE01000330.1 GCA_011049095.1 Fidelibacterota bacterium | reverse complement strand
ATCCATAATTGGTAAAAAACTGCATCTCGGCAGGCATTTTTATACTCAGCCTGCTAAATGACAGTATGTTTGGGAATTGTTTAAATTTATTGTAAATTCTCGGTATGAGATGCCTTGTATATAGTGATATTCACCTGGAGTTTGGCGATTTTGAGCCGCCGCTTATGGATGTGGAAGCGGTTTTTATTGCCGGTGATTTGCACATCGGTGATGATGGTATTCAATGGATCAAAAGGCATTTCACCAAAACAAGGGTCTTTTATATTCCGGGAAATCACGAGTATTATCAAAATGAATTTTATGACGTTCAGCGCCGAATCAAGGCCGCCGAAGATGAATATCTCACGATTCTCCTGAATGAATCGGTGGATTTTCTAGGTTGGCGGATATGCGGCGGAACGATGTGGACCGATTTCGCGTTGATGGGAGATGATAAACAATTTGAAGCGATGCGCAGCGCCGGAAACCGGATGAACGATTACCGAAAGGTCTATATTGAGAATAATGAAAAGCTTCGTAAGCTGCAACCGGAAGATACACAGGCTATCTATTTCAGAACTATGGAATTCTTGAAAAATGAGCTTTCCGAGAAAGATAATCGACACACGATTGTGATGACGCATCATGTGCCTATCCCTGTGCCCCGTCGCCGTAGGGATATTTTAGATCCGGCCTATGCAGTCAATCTCACGGATAAAATTGAAGCGTGGCAGCCGGCTTTGTGGATTTCCGGCCACACCCACACATCAATGGATACCAAAATCGGTCAAACCCGACTCTTGAGTAATCCCCGAGGCTATGTTCCGTTTGCTGCAAATGAACACTTTAATCCTTCTTTGATATTGGAGCTTTAATGGAAAAACATCAGCGTCCCGATTGGGACACCTATTTTCTGCAGATTGCCAAAGTGGTTGCTACACGCTCAAGCTGTCTGCGACGGCAGGTTGGCGCAGTCATTGTGCAAGATAAAGATATCATCAGCACCGGCTATAATGGCGCTCCTGCCTACCAGAAAAACAGTATCGAATATGGCTTCTGCTACCGTGATAAACATCAAATCCCATCAGGTACCCACCTGGAGTTGTGTCGTGCTGTGGGAAGTCATGCTGAAAGCAATGCCATTGTTCTGGCGGCGCGAAACGGCCATTCTACTGCCAATGGGACAATCTATATATACGGGCATCAATTTATCTGCAACCAGTGTAAGGCAATGATTGCCAATGCCTGGATTAAGCGAGTTGTTTTAGAAAAGCCTGATGGCGGAGTTATGGAGTTTATTCCAAGCGAAAACTGGACAACTCATCCGGTGGACGAAGCGCCAGTGCCCACTCTGGTAAAGGAAATTTAGGCGTGGCTAATCCGTTGCAAATTCGTGGGCTTTATAAACGATTTCAATCCCAGCAGATTCTTGACAATGTAAATATCACCGTCTATTCTGGTGATGTTTACGGATTTCTCGGGCCCAATGGCGCCGGAAAAAGCACCACTATCCGCATCATTGCCGATCTTATCCGGGCCGATGCTGGGAATGCAGCTATTTTTGGAAATGACAGTCACCGAGAAAAGCTAGCGGCGCTGCGTTATACGGGGATGCTCATTGAGAAACCAGCATTTTACGGTCACCTCAGCGCCGAGACAAACCTTCGGCTGATATGTAAACTTTTAGATTTTGATTCGGAGCCTGAAATCCAACGGGTGCTGAAGTGGGTGGACCTGGCTGATGAAGGCAAAAAGAAGGTGCGTAAGTATTCCCAGGGTATGAAACAGCGCCTTGCCATCGCCCAGACGCTCTTAGGGAATCCAAAATTTATCATTCTCGATGAACCCACCAATGGATTGGACCCTTTGAGTATGCGGGAAATTCGACATCTGATATTGCGTCTGCGTGATGAAGGACTTACGATTTTTCTCAGCTCCCATCTTCTTTATGAAGTTGAGCGGGTCTGCAATCGAATGGGCATCATTCACAAAGGGAAAATAATCGCAGAAGGGAGTGTAGATGAATTGCTTCGGCAGCAGATTTCATTTTCAGTGGAACTGTTGATTTCTAAGCCGCTGGAGGCTGCGGCTGTGGTGCAGAGTTGGGATAACAGTCTGGAGCTGCAGGTTTTAGATGAGCGGCTGGAAGTGAAGATTTCTTCCTCAAAGATTCCGGAAATGATTCGAGAGCTGGCAGCGGCAAACCTGGATATTTTTTCGGTGCGGCCCCTCACCAGCCTGGAGGATTATTTTATTCACCTGGTGGAGGGCTGATGAATCTCCTGGTAAGACTAATTCTTATTGAATGTATTAAGATGTTTTCTCGCTGGCGCACCTGGATTGGTTTTCTGATTTTGACTATTCTGATACCTTTGATTATTATTGCCGCTCATTATAGTGGTATGGAGCAGCCTCTGGATAATTTTGGCGGCGGACGGTTTATACGTACAGGCGACCTTCTAAATGGCTGGTTTTTTAGCTATTTTATTCTCAATACGCTCTGGATTCATATCCCGTTTCTCCTCACTTTTGCTGCCGGAGACCTTTTTGCCGGTGAGGGCGCTGAAGGAACCTGGCGCCTGATTTTGGTGAGGCCGGTTTCAAGGGCGATGCTTTTTTGGGCTAAATGGCTGGCCAACGGGGTTTACACGTTTGCGCTGATTTTTTATATGGGTGCAGTGACACTGATTGTGGGTTTGCTTATCGAAGGCACCGGCGATCTTTTTGTGGTTCATCCTGACCTAGGAATGCGGATTATCGAAGGGAAATTCGTTTTTTGGTATCTGCTCCGTGCGTATGCCATTGGTGCCGCGACCATGCTTATCATCAGTACCCTTGCACTCTTTTTTTCTGTTTTTGTCAGCAATGCCATCGGTCCCATCATTGGCGCGATGGGGCTTATGATCATCTTTTTTCTTATTGAGCTTCTTGATTTTACGTTATTTAAGACGATTCGGCCCGTTCTTTTCACCCACTACCTCGATGTGTGGAATACCACATTTTTTACTGATGTGGCGCCTGCCTATTATGTCAGAGCCCTTGGTGTGCAGCTATCAACTTTGCTGATTCTCAGCTTTGCTGCATTTTTTGTTTTTCGCCGAAAGGAGATTTTATCTTGATTAACAAAGTGATTATATTTTTGCTGATACCATTTATATTGATTGCTTCCGAGATTCCCGGAGCAGTGGAAAAGCTTAATCAGCGAATGGAGGCAGTGCAGGATGCCGAAGTCGAAATATTTGTCCGCAGCCGCCTGCCAGAGATGCTAATTCCCGATCGTAATGGCACCCTTCTATTTAAGCGTCCTGACAAGATTCATCTTGAAGGAGACGGCTTTATGATGATTCCCCAGGAAGCGCTGCTTTTTGATTTCAGCCGGCTTCAGGAAGACAGCGCCGTGACTTTTCTTCAACTAAATCCCGATTCTCTCATTGGCAAAGCCCTCCTTGCCATACGAGTTCAAAGAGTTGATTCCTACTCTAATCGCCACTCCAATATTGATGTACTGATTGACACGCTGAAATGGGCAGTGCACGAACTAAGTATTGATGAAGGGGAGCGCTTCAAGGGAAAGATTTTCTTTCAGCACACGGAAGTTTTGCCGGGTGTGTGGCTTCCCCGAGAGGTGAAGATGGTTTTAGCTGGAAATGCTGCTAAACCCAAAGCGGTGAAAAACCCCCGGATTCAGCGTGTGCCCAGAAGCAACGCTGCTGAATCAAATTATCTGTTGATGAAATTTACAAATTATAAAGTAAACAAGGGGATTTCTGATGGCAGATTTCCTGAAGCGGGGGAAAAATGAAAGTTTATATCAGTGCAGATATCGAAGGTGTGACCGGGATAGCACATTGGGACGAAGCCGAAAAGAATAAGTCTGATTATTTACAGTTTCAAGCGCAGATGCAGCGGGAGCTTAACGCAGCCTGTGAAGGAGCGTTGGCTGCCGGAGTCGATGAAATATGGGTGAAAGACGCTCACGATTCGGGCCGGAATCTTATTCCGCAAAAGCTTCCCCAGCAAGTGCGTCTTATCCGTGGCTGGAGCGGTCACCCCTATAGTATGGTGCAGGAGCTGGATGAAAGTTTTGATGCCCTCATTTTTATTGGATATCACAGCAGAGCCGGCGCGAATACAAATCCCCTGTCTCACACAATGAGCACTGCTGTGACCAGAGTGATAGTCAATGGAGAGGCCGTTTCAGAATTTACACTGCACGCCTATGTGGCCGAGATGCTGGGAGTGCCGGTAGTTTTTCTCAGTGGCGATGAGGGAATTTGCGCCGATGCAAAAAAAATGATTCCTGAAATACGAACCGTGGCTGTCAATCGGGGCGTGGGAAGTTCTTCCATTTCCATACATCCAGACATTGCTGTGGCCGATATTCGGGAAAATGTTCGCTTAGCTCTTACAGCTTCTCCGCAAGCCTGCCGTTTTCAGCTTCCCGAAAAGTATATCGCCGAGATTGAATATAAAGATCATCCCGCTGCTTATCGCTTCAGCTTCTATCCGGGCGCTTCTCTATCTGCTGATTGCCGGGTGCGCTTTGAAACTAATAATTGGTTTGAGGCTATGCGTTTCATCCATTTTGTCACCTGAGATTCATTTCATGATAAATCGCTCATTTTGGAAAATTCTGTTAGCAGTCTTGCTGTCATTTTTGGCTCTCAAAGGGGCTGAAACGAATTTTGATGAGCTACACTATATCAATGGCTTTTACTGTTTGAAAGGCAGTGATGCACCGTTTACCGGAGCTGTGGTCATTATGAATGGAAATGTGGTGCGTGGCCAGGGGCGAATAGAGGATGGACTATACCAGGGGATTTGGAGATTTTATCATCCGGATGGCAGTCTTTATGCAAAGGGGCTTTTTCTTGATGGCGATGGCCTCAGTGAAAGCTATGTCAGTGGTATTCCCCGAAATGGTAGAGAAGGTATATGGACTTTTTACCACCCAAATGGGAATAAAAGCACAGAATATACCTACAAGGGCAGACAACAGCGCGGTCTTCAGAGTGAATGGTACGAGAACGGACAGATTCGCAGGCGGGAGAATCTTGACACAGGTGAGCTAGAACTTTGGTTTTTCAACGGACAAAAACGCTATGAGGGAAATGAAAACTCGGCATCCTTTAAAGAATGGTATCAAAATGGTAAAATAAAAAAAGAGCTAGATGTCAAAGATGGGCTGACTCGTGAATGGTATTCTAATGGACAGAAAAAAAGTGAGGGTCAGATGATTGGCGACATAAGAAACGGAACCTGGTATTTTTGGGAAAAAGATGGCACTCTGACTGAGAAAATAGTCTATGATCAAGGTGTTCGTGTTGGGCAGCTTACACCAGCCATCTCAGAAAGCGCCAGTGAATCTGACGAGATTTTTGAAGTCATCCGCTATCATAATAATAAAAGGGTGCGGGAACAAGGCCATCAGAAACCATCAGGTTCTCGCCAAGGATTGTGGACAAGATTTTATAATAATGGCAATAAGGAAAGTGAAGGCGCTTTTGAAAATGGGACAATGGTTGGTGAATGGAAATTTTGGCATGAAAATGGTAAATTAAGCCTGCATCAGTTCTATTGGGCAGGGAATCCACATGGCACACATCGCCGTTGGGATGAATCTGGAGAACTAATAGAGAAGGGCTTATATTCACAAGGGAAAAAAGAGGGCCAATGGACAATTTATCTGCCAAATGGGGAATATCAGTCAGGTTACTACCGGAATGATAAAAAAAATGGGCCCTGGACCTATTTCTATAAAGATGGTCTTGAGTTATCAGTCTATTTTAGTGATGGAATCGCCACAGGGGAATGGACCGAGCGAATAAACCTGAAAAATGATTCGTTCGATGATTCCGGATTTTATTAAGATGAAGGGCTTTGAATATTAGCAGGCTCTTTCGCTACAGTCCCGAAGTGCAGATAGCAGATTCCAAATGTAAGCGGCTTTGCTCGAATATTGATTAATCCAGCTTTTGAGAATAAGACAGATAGCTCTTCCGGCTGTAAAAAGGTATGGATAGACGCGGAAAGATATTCATAAGCTGATGGTTTCCGGCTGATGAGGCTGCCAATAAATGGAATGACATTAGTCAAATACCAGTGAAAAAATAACCGTGCAGGCCACCAGGCAGGGAGTGTCATCTCAAGAACTGCGACTATTCCGCCTGGCTTGACGACGCGAGTCATTTCCGAAAGGGCAAGTTCTTTTCTGACAATATTCCTCAAGCCAAAAGCCATTGTCACAGCATCAAAATGGTTGTCGGGAAAGGGAAGACAGAGAGCATCGGCGGCCACATAGCTAATAGGCTTTGGAAGAGCTTTACTTTTTTCTACCGCCAGGTGAAGCATATCAGGTACAAAATCAGCGCCTAAAACAATAGCGTCAGGAAAACGCCGGGCTATCTCTATTGTCAGGTCGCCAGTGCCTGCAGCCAGGTCTAAAACGGCCTTAATATCGGGAGACAAAATCTTCACAACTGCCTTGCGCCAGGCTATATCCCTGCGCCCGCTGAGGAGATGATTGAGAAAATCATATCTGTCCTTAATCGTTTTAAATATTTGCTTAACATTGTTTACGTGTTGCGCTTCATTATCGGTTATCATCTAAGTCCCTGCTCTATTTTTTAAATTTTTCCACTGCGGAGAATTTAATCAAATCGTAAATTAATGAGGCAGACATTTAAATATTAAAAAAAATTAAAAATAGTTGCATCTCTAAAAAAAAGAGTTTATTTTTCGCGGCTTTTTGAAAATGTGCCACCATAGCTCAGCAGGTAGAGCGGCGGTTTTGTAAACCGTTGGTCGCTGGTTCGATTCCGGCTGGTGGCTCGGGTATAAATGTGGGTCAGTGGCCGAGTGGTCAATGGCAGCAGACTGTAAATCTGTCGGCGGACGCCTACGGTGGTTCAAATCCATCCTGGCCCACCTAAGTGCGGGTGTAGTTCAGTGGTAGAACATCAGCCTTCCAAGCTGACTACGTGAGTTCGATTCTCATCACCCGCTCTGTTCTTTGAAAATTTAACTGGGAGAGTAGCCTGACCTATTCGCTAAAACCAGACGCATGCTAACCTGTGATTGGATGCTTCTGGTCGCAGGTTTTTTTTTTAAGCCCATGTAGCACAGTCGGTAGTCGCGCGTCCTTGGTAAGGACGAGGTCACCGGTTCGAATCCGGTCATGGGCTCTGGAGAAGGCAATTAAAGGCAAAGTGTAGGAGAAGAAGATGGCCAAAGCAAAATTTGAGCGCAAGAAGCCCCACGTAAACGTGGGCACCGTCGGTCATGTCGATCATGGCAAGACCACCTTGACCGCGGCGATAACCT
>DSDE01000140.1 GCA_011049095.1 Fidelibacterota bacterium | reverse complement strand
GACCGCCGCTATGGTTCAGCCTTCCCGTGAGAATATACTGAGCGCCGGCAATCTCTCCAAGCTTCACGACTGTTTCATCATCTACAAAACCGCTGAGCTGCAAATGCTGCTCATCAAAAACCTTTTCAATCTCTTTGCGGCTCACCATCTGAAAGCGCCCCAGTGACGTCAGGCGGCTTTCAAAAGTCGCCTCCAGCCGCAGAGCCATGACCTCATTTTCGCCATCAAATGGCAAAATCGCCACCCGCAACCGCTGAGCTGCAAAAAGTTGGCTAATAAAAAAACAACACCAAAAAAATTATTCTCCTTAGCAGCAATGCATCCCCTTTTTTGCCAAAATTTTATTATGCAAATTAGCTATTCTTTAAAATTTACACAAGTTTAAACCACAAAAAGCGCTCAAGCGCCTGTTTTATGTTTTATTTGGAATGCATATTTATGAAATTTGGATATGATTCAATATAAAGATTTACGCGATCAGCCGCTGATTTCAGTTTTTGGCGGCAGAGATGTGTCAGCAGAACTCATGGCAGAAGCTGAGCATTTTGGCAGAATGGCCGCAAAAGCAGGCTGGATTATTCTCAATGGCGGAAGAATGGGCGTGATGGAAGCAGTGAGCAAAGGCGTTTTAGAAGCCGGCGGACTCTCTATAGCGCTGCTTCCTGGAGAAAATCTGGAAACAGCCAACCCCTACAATCAGATAGCCATTGCCACCGGAATCGGCTTCGCCCGCAATGAAATTTTAGCCTGTGCTTGCCACGCCGCCGTTGCATTTGGCGGACACTATGGCACGCTCTCGGAAATTGCCTATGCCCTCTCTATGGGGAAAACTGTGATTGGTGTCAAATCCTGGGAAATTTCCGGAATGATTCATGCATCCAATGCAGGTGAGGCCATTGAGCAGCTATCGAAAGCGCTTCAAAATAGAGGAAAGCAAGATGGATGAAAAAACCACCAAAGAGATTATCGTCAGCGGACGAGTTCAAATGGTTGGTTTTCGATGGTTTACAATACAGCAGGCAGCCGCTTACGGTATCTGTGGCTGGGTGCGAAACCTTCCCAATGGCAGTGTGCAGATTTTGGCTCAGGGAAAAGCAGACGCCATCGCCGCCTTCGAGGACCAGGTTCGCAAGGGGCCATTTCACGCCAGAGTTGACCAATTTCTGAGTGAAAATATCAGTCAGTCGCCAGACTATGAAAATTTTGAAATACGAGGATAAAAGATGAACACGATCCAAATAGCCATCGCCCAGATTAATTCAACTGTGGGGGCAATAGATGCAAATTGCCAGAAAATTGCAGAAAACATAAACAAAGCCCGCCGGCAAAACGCTGATATTATAGTTTTTCCTGAGCTGGCCATCACCGGTTACCCGCCGCAGGATTTGATTTATGAACCTGGTTTCATCGAGAAAAATCAGCAAGCTTTAGAGCGTCTGCTGCCAATCGTTTCTGATTTTGCAGCGCTGGCCGGCTTTATCTATCGTGATGAAAAAGAGATGCTTTATAATGCAGTCGCTTTGATTCATAAGCAGAAAATCAAAGCCATTATCAAGAAGCAGCTCCTTCCCACCTACGATGTTTTTGATGAGCGGCGCTATTTTGAGCCTGGAGAAAATCAGGCTCCGGTAAAAGTGGAGATTGGCGGACGAGCCATTCGTCTGGGAATCGAAATCTGCGAGGACCTCTGGGATAAAAATTACGAACGCAAAGTTAGCCAAAACCTGGCTAAGCAAGGCGCTGAGCTGATTATTAACTGCAGCGCCAGTCCTTTTAGCAATGGAAAAGCAGCCCTCCGCAGAAAATTGGTTCAGGAAAAAATCTCTGCGTATTCTATACCTTTTGTATATGCAAATATGGTTGGCGGTCAGGATGAACTGATATTCGACGGCAATAGCTTTGCTTATAATGATAAGAATGAGTTGATCCATATCAGTCCCGGTTTCAAAGAAGCGCTAAATGTTTTTACTATTGGCAATAAACCATGTGCTGAACCTCAGTCTAATCCAATGGAAGAGATGTATCAAGCTTTGGTTTTGGGAATTCGCGACTATTTTTCCAAGAATGGCTTTTCAGAAGCGGTTTTAGGGCTCAGTGGCGGTATAGATTCGGCTCTGGTAGCCGTATTGGCAGCAGAAGCCCTGGGGCCAAAGCAGCTATATGGCTATAGTCTGCCCTCTCAATACAGCAGTAATCATTCACTAAGCGATGCAGAAATTCTGGCAAAAAACCTAGCCATCCACTATGATGTCATAGCCATTGAGCCGCTCTATCAGGCATTCTCAAAGGCGCTGGAAAAACAATTTGCCGGCACAGCATTTGGCATTGCCGAAGAAAATATCCAGAGCCGGGTCAGGGGCACAATCCTGATGAGCATCGCTAACAAATTCAATCGTTTGGCGCTGACTACCGGCAACAAAACAGAGCTGGCGCAGGGATACTGCACCCTGTATGGCGACATGGCCGGCGGATTGGCACCTATCAGCGACCTGAATAAAACAGAAGTTTACGCGCTGAGTCGTTACATTAACCAGCGCTCCGGTAAAGAGATTATACCCAAAGGCAGCCTTGAGAAAGAGCCTTCTGCCGAGCTTAGAGATAATCAGGTTGACCCCTTTGATTATCCCGTTGTGAGCCCTCTTGTAGAGACGATGCTGGAACAGAGAAAAAGCCACGAAGAACTTTTTGCTGCCGGATATGATAAAGAGCTGATAAAACGCACTTCGCGGCTGATGCGACTGGCTGAGCATAAACGCAGACAAGCGCCGCCAGGCCTTCGGGTCAGTGAAAATGCTTTCGGATCCGGACGGCGTATGCCCATTGTGAATCATTATTCAGAATAGCATATCATTATGGCAGCTCTGTTGAGCCCATATCCTGCGGTTCGCTTTTTTCTTTTGCTGGCAATCGGCCTGTTCTTGCAGTCGCTGCTGCAGCTTTCTCCCCTCTGGCTTCTGGCATCTATTCCCATTTTACTGCCACTGCTAAAAGCAAAACAGTTATCAAGCCAGCTATTGCTGCTTTTCTTAATCCTGGCTGGCATGCTGCGCTGGTCGCTCTGGGAAGAATCACTGCCGCCGGAGCTGCCTATTGAAATTCTCCAGGAGAATAAAATCCTCATTACAGAGCGACATGAAAATAGTTTTTATATCACAAACTACACAGCAGAAACAGTTATTCATGGTCAGAAGCTTCGCTTCCTGCTCTATCCAGACCCGCAAACGCCAATTCTGGAGCCCGGCAAAAGCTATCAACTCGAAAACTTTGAACTTTTGCCGATAGAAGGGGCTAAAAATCCTTATCAGTTTGATTATCGCCGCTATCTCTATTATAAAGGCATCACGCACCAGCTTCATCTGGAAGAGAGTGTGACCATCCAAGCCGGAAAAATCCATCGGCCTGTGCTATACCAGGGACAAAAGATACGCTATGCCATTGCCGACCGCCTCAATCTGCTTTTTGGCTACGAATATGGAGAATTTCTCAGCGGGCTGCTCCTGGGACTGAAAGAGCGAATTGCCTCGGAACGGCGTGATGCTTACAGCAATCTGGGCCTGAGCCACCTATTAGCTGTCAGCGGACTGCATGTCGGTTTTATTGTTCTTTTGTTACTCTTTCTGGCTGATATCTTTTCTCTGAATCGGCTCACACGACCACTGGCGCTCATTTTGGTCCTCCTGTTTTATGCTGTCATTACCGGTTTGAGCGCTTCTGTGCTTCGGGCAAGCCTAATGACGGCCATTTATCTTATCTCGCCCCTTTTTGAAAGACGCTCTAATGCCCTCAATAGCCTTGCCGCCACAGCTTTTATTTTACTAATGTGGAAGCCAACACAAATCTACGATGTGGGATTTCAGTTTAGCTTTATCGCTGTTTTTGGCATTCTCACTATCTATCCCCAAATTAAAAAACTGACTGTCAAGGCCTTTCCCCGATTCCCTGTCAACTATTTTACAGAATTGCTGCTGGTATCGGCTGCGGCTTCCCTCGTGACAGCGCCTCTTAGCATTTATTATTTCCAGACAGCCCCGCTTTTCAGCATCTTTCTTAATCTTATCTTCATCCCCCTCGCCTTTGTTATTATCGCTCTTTTGCTTTTGTCCCTTCCTTTTCTCTGGTTGCCGCTCTATCCTGGCCTCTTTTTTGGCAGCGCGCTGGAGCTGGCAGTCAAGCTTTTTCATCAATCGGTCTATCTCGCATCCCGTTTTGATATGTGGATTTTACCGATAAGCCAGCTCAATCAAATCATTCTGGCGCTGATAATTCTCCTGATTGTTTTTCTGCTGAGCAATTCTAAAAGATTGCGAATAGGAGCCGTTACTGTCATATTCTTGATTTTATCAGCTCACGCCTGGTGGCAGAGGCAGCCAGAGCTCATTATTTTCAGCAATCGTGGCGCTCCAATAGCTTTGATAGCTTCACAAAACAGTGCCTTGATTGTCAATACCGGCCTCTACTCTCCATTTGAAGACCACTACACGCGACTTATTCGACCAGCTCTACAAAAAATGAATATCAAAAGATTAGCTGCCGCGCTTTCAGAAGCCGACCGACGAAATGCCTACAATTTAGAGGCACTGATGGATAATGAACCGGTAAAATATATCATTGCTCCTAATGCCTGGCCCCAATCAGAAGACGATGCCCCCTATCTCTGCACCGCGGATACAAGCATCGGAAAATGGAAAGTTCTTTTCCAGAGAGGGGAAAATGAGCTTCTCTTGGAAGCAAGCTTTGGCGAATTGACTTTTGCCAATCAATTCCTTCAAACTGGGAAAAAAAGCCGACGAGAAGTTTTTACCATCAGCCAAAATGAGAAAAAACAGCTGATTGCCAATGTCAGGCTGGCCTCCATACCAAACTACCATCACAGCATAGAAAAAGGCGCCATACACTATAAATATTTGCTGGGAAAATGGATTTCTTTCAAATAGCTCTGCCAGTTGTGGGAATTTCCCTGCAGACAATGTAAATTTAGTGCGATGTGCGGACGAAAAACACTCACCAAAGGGAAACTTGAGATTATGGAAAGCCTGTTTGCAGATGAATGGGAAGGCGAAGATTTTCAGCCAAGCTGGAATGTGGCGCCGACCCAGCAGCATCCAGTTTTGATAAGGAGGAATAATAAACGCATTATCAAAATGATGCGCTGGGGACTGATTCCATCGTGGGCTAAAGATGAAAAACTGGCCGCCTCAATGATTAATGCACGCAGCGAAAGCCTGACAAAGAAAGCAGCCTTTCGGGACCTGATTCACCACCATCGCTGCCTGATTATTATGGATGGCTACTATGAATGGAAAACTGACAGCTCCGGCAAACAAGCCTTTTACATCTATTTAGAAAATAGCTCCTTGCTGCTGGCAGCGGGACTGTGGTCACAATGGCAAAATCAAATTAGCTACACCATTATCACAACAGAAGCAAAAGGAAAACTGACTGAGATTCATCACCGTATGCCGCTTTTACTCGACTATAGTGAGCAGGAAAGATGGCTTTCACCAGAGTTCAGCTACCACGAAAACAGGAAAAGCCTTCAGTCTGCCTGCAATGAACTGGTCTTTCATCCGGTATCGTCTGCCGTTAATAAGATCATAAACAACTATCCGGAGCTAATATTAGAAAAAGATGAAAAGCAAGCCCATCAACAACTCAAGCTATTCTAAAAAGAGAAATATGAAGAAAAACACATTTCTGATCTGCAATTTTTTGCTAGCGCTGATACTCAGCAGTTGCCAAAAGGTATGGGAAACTGCGCCGGCGACTGAAGCACGCATTGTCTGGCTCCATAGATTTGAATATACAAATGTAAATCCAAAATATGACCAGGATGCCATCCGACAGAAAATCGCCGATGCTATAGACGCTGCTGCCGATGCCAATTTTAATGCCATACTCTTTCAGGTTCGCGGCAATGGCGATGCGTATTATCAACCGGGCCTGGAACCATGGGGCCAGCACCTGACAGGCGAACTGGGAAAAGACCCAGGCTGGGACCCGCTGGCTTTTGCGATTCAAAGAGCTCACAAGCGCGGTCTGGAGCTTCACGCCTGGCTTAATACCTTTCCCGTCTGGCGCGGCGTCGAGCCTCCCAAGATTACAAGCCCGCCTTCACCCTATTTAAAGCACCCGGAATGGTTGGTTTGCGACAGCAGCGGCGCTCCTATGCCCCTTTCCAGCCATTATGTCAGCTTTTCACCGGGAATTCCTGACGTTCATCAATATATTTCGGCCATCGTGATGGATATATTGCGGCGCTACAATGTTGATGGCATCCATTTCGACTATATCCGCTATCCTGAGGGCGCTGTTCCCCACGGCTACAGTCACGATGCCATTAGTGTAAAGCGATTTAATGACCCAAATGAGAACCCACTGCGCCTGGACTGGAGCGACTGGCAAAGAGAGCAGCTAAATCATTTTATTTCATTAATTTACAATCAAATCAACGATTTTAAGCCTGAGGTGAAGCTCTCGGCTGCGGTCATCGGCAGCTATACACGAGGTGGCTGGAATGCTTACAACGCCGTTTATCAGGATGGCCGACGATGGGCAGAGCTTGGAAAAATTGACTTTTTAACGCCGATGATCTACACATCACGAAAACACTATAGCCAGCCCTTTACAGAGATTAGCGCAGAATGGCACGATTTGCACCGACACGACCGACATATTTTCCCCGGCATTGGCAGTTTTCGCTTCACAGGTCGCAATGCTCTTTTACAATGGGACGAAACCAATCATCAGATTAACGAATTGCGGCAAAATGCCATCCCGGGAATGGTATTTTTCGATGCCAGCAGCCTTGAAAATCACTGGATAGAGCTGCGTGAAAAGTTTTTTTCCCATCCGGCAAAAATACCAGCCATGCCCTGGAAGCAAATTGCCCCGTCAGAAAAAGCAGAAAATATAAAAATTCAAGCTGCCGAAACTGGATGGACTCTCTCCTGGAACGCGCCGGTCAAAGCTCATCGAATCATCATCTACCTATCACCTGCCACACCAATGAATGAGACAATCGGCGCAAATATATGGGCTATTCTCAATGGTGACAGCCAAAACTTTCACTTTGAGAAAATCCCTCATCCTGGCTATTTAAGTATAAGTACCGTAAACGCAGCTTGGGAAGAGTCAGCAAAATCAGAAGCGCTCAGAATTGATAATGTGACACTCAGAAATCTGGCAAATCAGGCAAATCGTGAAAAATCAAATAAAGCCCTGCCCCTTTAAGTACCGAAAAAAGCAAACAAAAAACATTGCATTTCATAGGAAATTATCCCATTTTATAGAGTAATGAAAAAGGTTGATTTGAAT
>DSDE01000130.1 GCA_011049095.1 Fidelibacterota bacterium | reverse complement strand
TTCCTCAGCAATCGTTTTATAAATATTTATCATTTTAATTGCCTCTTCCATAGCCTCTGATTCTGTGGCATGCGCTGTGTGGCCTTCCTGCCAGAGAAACTCTGTCGTCCGCAAAAAGAGGCGGGTGCGCATCTCCCAGCGCACCACATTGGCCCACTGGTTGATAAGCAACGGCAAATCGCGATAAGAGTTAATCCACTTTTTATACATAGCCCATATAATGGTCTCAGATGTGGGGCGAATCACCAAGGGCTCCTCCAGCACTTTGCCGCCGCCATGGGTCACAACCGCAAGTTCTGGTGAAAAACCTTCTACATGCTCTGCTTCTTTTTTTAGAAAACTTTCAGGTATAAGCAGGGGAAAATATGCATTAACATGGCCGGTTTCCTTAAACATTCGGTCCAGATTTTCTTTTATATTTTCCCATAAAGCATATCCATAGGGGCGAATCACCATACTGCCTTTGACTGGACTATAGTCAGCCAGCTCGGCTTTTTGCACAACGTCGGTGTACCATTTTGCATAATCTTGTGATTGGGGGGTAACGCCTTTACTCATTAAGATCCTCTCATTTTTTTCATTTGTATCATATTCATACATAAATATTAATAGAGTTCAAATTTTACCAGCCGGCCATCCAGCGCGCCGCTGCGCATCGTTTTTTTCCATTTGGGGTGCAGACCGATGGCGGCTATAAATTCTCGCTCACCAAAATAAATATATGCAGCCGCCCCAGTGCATTTTTTCTTGAGAAAATCGCCAAGGTCCCGATAGAGTCCTTGAAGATTCTTTTTATCACCCTGACGTATGCCATAGGGCGGATTGCAAAGCAGGACCTGATTTTCAAATCCAGGAAGCTTTCGGAAATCTTTCTGTTCCCAATGGATAAAAGCGCTTTCCGGCAGAGCAGATGCGTTATATTTTGCTGTTTCAATCATTGGTGCACTGTGGTCATTGGCAGTCAGGAACCCCGCCGGAGGAGAAATGATCTCCCCATTCATCTTTTTTTTCTGCTGCTGAAAGAGTTCATCAAATTCCGGAATTTTAAAAAGGGGAAAGTCTCGCCGCAAGTAGCCTGAAGGAATTTTTGCCTTATTCATCAGCGCCTCAAGAATAAGCGTACCTGAGCCGGTCATCAAATCCACGATTGGAAGCTCTTTTTCTTCTATGGAAAGAATAATCGCGCCAGCAAGCGTTTCCCGCATCGGCGCTTTGCTGCTTTGCTGCCGATAGCCACGGAGGTGCAGCGGTCCTGATAAATCAAGGCTAAGCTCACCATTATTGTTTTGGATGCTTAGCACAAGGTGAAAATCAGGCGCCTGGACATTGACATCGGGTCGTACTCCGGTCTCGCTGCGGATTTCATCCACAATGGCGTCTTTCACTGTCAGGGCCGCGTATTGAGAATGTTTTATCGCGCTGTTGTGTACCGAAGCGCTGACAGCAATGCTCTCATTTTTAGAAATGTAACTATGCCAGGGAAATTTACGCACCGCACCATATAATTTATTTTTATGAAATGCAGAAAACTTAAACAGCGGCATCAATATACGGGAGCTGACCCTGGCGGTATAGACCAGGCTGACAAGCTGAAGGGGGGAAGCATTGAAACGGCTGACCCTAAAACCCTGTTCATTTACTTTTGCCCCAACTTCAGTAATTTCAGCCTTTACAAATTCATTTAATCCTTCACCATGTTGTATGATAAAGTCGGTATGGGCGTATTCAAAAAATGATAACATGGCTAAATATACAAATTCTCCGGCGAGATTCCTGCTTTTGAGCTTTAAAAATTTACTTTTTTTTATTAAACTAAGCATTATGCAGAAGATAGACAGTAAAAATAATAGTGTAAAAATAGTAAGTGAGCGTTTGGGGACAGTCTTATTAAATCGGTCCGCCAGGCGTAAGCATGGCAGGTCTTATCACTTTATACCTTTCAAGCCTGTGAGCGGTCTTTTTCCTAAAAATATGAGCTGGCAGTATATCATGAAACTTTTCCAAACAGATAGCCAGGAAATGCGATTTCTCAATTCGGTAAGCAAAAAAATTAGTTCAGAAGCTGATGCCTGGCAGTGGTTTCACACCCTTGATTCCCTTAGCTTAAGCCTTTTAGAAATAGAAAATCAATTATCAGATCAATTTTTTTCATTGCTTTGCAAAAGAGGATTATCTGTCAGATCACTAAGCTTTCGCCGCATGGTTCAGCGCTTTGGCCGATGCGATACCACTGGAAATATTGCCCTTAGCCACTATCTTTATTTTTTGCCAAGTGTTCAGCGGCAATATGTAATGCTTCATGAAATAACGCACCTGATTCATCCCCATCACCAGCCGGAATTTTGGAAAACCTTAGAGTCTTTTTTCCCCGATGCTGCTGTGACGCACCGGCACATTATGAAATGGGGGCCACGCTTCAGGCTTTTGCACCAAAAGAGCGCCCTGCATAAAAATGAAATAATAATAAGAGCAGGAAAAAGCGAATGAGAGAGCAAAATAATATGGTTAACAGATCGGTGACAATTATGATTGTCGATGATAGCCGTGATAATCTTGAATTATTATCAACAATATTAAAAAAAGAATCTTTTCGAACCCATTCCATAAGTTCAGGGATACAGGCTTTGGAGTTGGCGCCTAAACTCAGGCCAGACCTTATTCTGCTGGATATAATGATGCCGGAGATAGATGGCTATGAAGTCTGTTATCAGTTGAAAAATTCACCCAAAACCGTTGATATTCCCGTTATTTTTATCTCCTCAAAAAATAAGCCTGATGATAAAATTCTTGGTTTTGATGCCGGAGCTGTAGATTATATCACTAAACCATTTCACAGAGCTGAAACCTTAAGTAGAATTCGTACTCACTTAGCGCTGAAAGATGCGAGAGATGAGCTGCATCGTGCCAATCAGGAGATAATAATTCAAAATAAGAAATTGGAAATGGCTTACCAGGAATTGCAGACTATTGCCAGAACTGATAGCCTGACGCAACTCAGCAACCGCGGCGATCTTTATCGTCATCTTGAAGCAGAAAAAAGTCGCTTTGGCCGCAACCAAAAGCCATTTTCTCTTATCCTCTGTGATATTGATAATTTTAAAAAAATAAATGATACCTATGGGCACGACTGCGGTGATTATGTTTTGGTACATACAGCGAATCTTTTTAAAAAGCATACACGTCTTCAGGATATCATCGGTCGCTGGGGAGGCGAGGAATTTCTCTTTATTTTACCAGAGACTAGTACCGCCGGCGCTGAGATCGTGGCCGAAAAAGTGAGAGAAGCTATTGACTATTTCCCCTTCATGTATGATGAAAAGTTACTTAAAGTGAGTATCACGTTGGGAATCACTCTCTATGATAATTTTGAGTTATCTATTGATGATGCCGTGAAACAGGCCGATGAAGCCCTTTATCTCGGGAAAATGCGGGGAAAAAACCGTTCCGTGCTCTATTCAGAAATACGGAATACTTTAAAGGATTAAAATGCGCGGAACAGTTGCAATCGTAGGACGCCCGAATGTGGGTAAATCAACACTCTTTAATCGATTCATCAGTAAGAAAAAGGCAATCGTTGATGCCCAGGATGGTGTGACAAGGGACAGAAGCTATGGTACGGCCCGCTGGCAAGATACATCATTTTTGCTGATAGACACAGGCGGAATAATGATAAGCCCAAAAGACAGCATTGAAACAGCCATTCGAAGTCAGGCTGAGCTTGCCATTCTGGAGGCCGATGTGATTCTCTTTATGGTGGATATTTTAACTGGTATAACGGAGTTTGATCTGGAAATTTCCCGCCTGCTAAAGCGAGCTAAAAAGTCGGTAATACTGGTGAGCAATAAAACGGATAATGAAATGCGTGAGCTTAGCAGCGCTGAATTTTACAGATTAGGTTTTGGCGAACCCAGCAGTATCAGTGCACTTAATGGTATGGGAACCGGAGACCTGATGGAGAGAATTATGCCGCTGCTCCCTGATAAAAAGATGAAAAGGCGGGAAGACTATACCTTACGACTTGCATTACTGGGAATGCCAAACGCGGGTAAATCAACTATTGCCAACACATTTTTAGGAGAAGAGCGACATATTGTTACTGATATTCCCGGCACAACCCGGGATGCCATAGACAGCAGCTTTCGTTATCACAATCAGGATATTTTGCTCGTAGATACTGCTGGCTTAAGAAGAAAAGCAAGGGTGACGGAAAATGTTGAGTTTTACAGTAACGTCCGCACGCAAAAAGCACTGGCAGAGTCAGATCTGGCAATTGTTGTGGTGGATGCAGTCAAAGGTTTCAGCAAGCAGGATATCAGAATTATAGAAATGGTAATTCAAAAGGGAAGGGGTCTTATTCTGGCAATCAATAAATGGGATTTGATTGAGAAAGATGATAAAACAGCCAAGACACTCACTGAAGAGTTCTATCATCAGTTTCCTCCACTGGAAGCATACCCTGTCTTTTTTATCTCTGCCGTAAAAAAGCAGCGTCTTTTTAAAATGCTCGATGAGGCTCTGGCTGTCAAAGTTCGTATGAATCAGTATATTAAAACTTCGGAATTAAATGCTTTCTTTCAGGATAAATTTAAGCAAACACCTCCGCCTGCCATTAAAGGAAAGCTAATCACCATTAAGTATGTGACGCAGGTCAGTACAAATCCTCCGACATTAATTCTCTTTAGTAATGAACCAAAACTGATTTCAGAGACTTATAAAAGATATCTGGAAAAAGAATTTCGCAACGCCTTCGATATGAAAGGGGTTCCTCTGGCAATTTGGTTCAGGGAAAAATGATTATTTTTCCGCTATTTTTCAAACGAACCGGTTGCCTGCTAATAGCTACTGCAATTTCCCTTTTTGCATCCTTAAAAGCACCTCAAGGAAAGTATTCCAGGCCAGATTATCTTACTGAATATTACATCTCTGAAAGTGGACGCTTCAAGTTATACTTTGATAATACTGGCATAAATGCAGTTCCACAAACTTATGATCAAAATCCCCGTGTACCCGATTTTATTATTATGGCGGGACACTATCTGGAGTATTCCTATGACTATTTAGCTGATACCTTGGGGTTTCGCACGCCGCCCATTGATGATGATGCCAATCCCGAAATAGATATCTACTTTACAAATTTGGGTGATGGCAATTATGGCGCAACAACACCGGAAAGACTAGCTTCAAATACAATGCAGCCTTATGCCTATACCGGCTATATTGAGATTGACAATGATTTTGTTGGCAGCAGCTTTTACACAAATGGCTATGAAGCGTTGAAAGTCACCTGCGCTCATGAGCTTTTTCACATTTTTCAGATCGGCTATAATCTCTGGGAATTCTCATCAGAAGAGATCTGGTTTTACGAATGCTCATCAACCTGGGTTGAGGATCAGGTATTCCCAGAAGTTAATGATTATATTCAATATGTGAATTCTTATGTGCGGAATTGGGGCAAATCGCTGGATGATTATATCTATGACAACGTAAGCTGGCTTTTGGAAATGCAGCATCTGGACCACCGCGCCATAAGACTTATGTGGGAGAATGTCCTTACTATGCGGGTCTGGAAAGCCATCGACACTTATGTAATAAACGAAATGGGCAGAAATGAATGGCCGAGGCTGATGAGTGAATGGGGTGTCAGTCACATCTTCGCTGGGAAGAGCGGGCATTTAGACAAAAGCCACTTTCCCGATGCCCATCTGATGCCGGAGTTGATAATTCCACCCAGCCACTATTTTGATCTGGCCGATGCCGAAAGTGAGCATTTTGAATTGAACATTTCCAATTCTTACAGCCACCAATTTTGGTTGATTGAAAATCTGGAGCCGGTGTTGATGGCTTTTTCTGTGTCGGGACTTCCTGAATCGGCGCTTCAGTTGGTCTTTTTTTCCGGTGAACGCAGCGGCGCTTTTTATCTCAATGAGCAGCCGGCCCTTCTCGATCTGAGAGGAGCTATGCCGCAAGTTTATGTCACCGTAGGGGTGGGTGCTCTGGAAAGCCCTGCTAAACTGATTTTGCAGGTGACCAAATTTCCAGACTATTTTATTGGTATTTTCCCCAATCCGGCGCCAGCTCCCGAAAAAATCTATATACAATATAATCTGAGCGAAGACTATGCAGGCGGGACTTTAGAAATTTTTAATCTGCGAGGGGCCAGGATTTTTAAAAATTCCATCAATCAAGCTGCGGCTCAGCAGGGTGAAAATTCCCTCTGGCTACCGGAAATTCATCTGGCTTCCGGTGTATATTTTCTCAGACTGAGTTTTCCTCATATTGTTTTTCAGGAAAAATTTCTCATTCTCAAATGAAATTCCAAACAGTCTCAAAAGCAGGATATGCTAAATATAGTATAAAAGGAAGTCGTTTTTTTGCCGAGGCTCATCCCATCCAGAGTCCTGACGAAGCAGAAGCAATTATCAATAATGTTAAAAAAAAATACCACGATGCCACACATCATTGCTATGGCTGGCGATTTGGCCAGGGGAAAAATGAGGCTTTTCGCTACAGTGACGATGGCGAGCCGTCGGGAACGGCGGGCAAACCAATTTTTGACATCACATCCAAACATCGTCTTTCCAACGTTTTGCTCATTGTTACTCGCTATTTTGGCGGCACAAAGCTGGGTACTGGTGGTTTGGTGAGAGCATATTCCAGCGCTGCTGAACTTTCCCTTGAAGGGATTGAAATTCTTACGGTAGAACTAGGTCAAATGCTTGAATTTAAATGTACTTACGAACAGCATCCAGTCATTATGCGAGAGATTAACCGATTTCCCATCATTCATATCTGGCAGGAATTTCTTGAAAATGTCAGCATCCGTGCAGAAGTTGATGAATCTTATACTGATTTGCTCACAGAAGCTGTTTTTTCAGCTACAGCCGGATCAGTCACCGGAAAGCTGGTGGACAGAGAATAGCTCAAAACAGAAGATAGGCTTGGATAGATGTGTTGAAAAATCGTAACAAATAGCTGATTTTGCTAAAATAAATGATGCAAAATGACTGCTTTACTCGTATTTTTCGGCGATGAACTTACTTAGTAAATTTAATAAATATTATATATGCAGCGGAAAACTACTTTTTTCCCATATATTCTTTGCTCAAGTGGCATTTTTTTTAATAATGTCTTCAGAAAAGGACTATTTATCTAATTGATGGCCGATATCTGCCTAATAAACTTTGTAATTTTCTGCAAGTCAAGGAAAGCATTTTTTTCAAGGAGGATAGTTCTATGAAAGATAGCAAAACATTACGTATATTGTTTGCAGAAGACCTGCCTACAGATTATGAGCTGGCTCAGTGGGAGCTGCAGAAGGAGGGGATCCAATATGAATCGATACGCGTGGACTTACGGTCTGATATGGAATATATGCTGAAAGATTTTAA
>DSDE01000059.1 GCA_011049095.1 Fidelibacterota bacterium | reverse complement strand
TGAAACATTCGCTTCCACTCTTGCAGGAAATGAAAAGCTGGCTTGATGAGCAGTTGACAAAACACCTTCCCAAGAGCAGAATGGGCATCGCTGTCGCCTATATGCTTTCCCAGTGGGAAGGACTCATCCGATACTGTGATGACGGTCGCTATCAGATCGATAATAACTGGGTGGAAAACAAGATACGTCCCGTAGCCCTGGGACGGAAGAACTGGCTCTTTGCAGGCTCTCACATCGGCGCCCAACGATCTGCACTGTTTTACACCCTCACAAGCAATGCCAAACTGGCTGGCCTGGATCCATATCGCTACTTGAAAAAGCTCATCTCACGCATTCCTGATCACCCGATGAATAAACTCGATGAGCTGCTCGCTCACAATATCATATTAAAAGATATCTGATCAATTCATTTTAATCTGCTGCCTTCGCAGCGCAAGGTCCTATTTCAATATGCACTTCACAGGGCGCTTACGTTAATACCATTACGAAAGGCTGCTTTGGTACTTTTATAGGTACCCAGTGTATGCCCCAGAGATGCGACAATACTATTTTGTCTCAATATGCGGATCATTTCAGCATTACCCTGGACTTCCGGCGCGATTGTCATCATTTTCAGACAGCCTTTTAGGAGAATATCCTGGAGAATGTCATTGTCAGGCGGCATAATACAATGAGCGGGAATGCCTCCCTTATTATCCGGATTGAGAAAAGGTCCTTCCAGATGAAGCCCCAAAATTCTGCTGCCACCAATGATTTTGCCTGTGGCATCACAGATACGTTTCAGATGAGCATTAGCTTTATCTAAATTATAGAAAGTCGTTGGCAGATAAGAAGATACACCGTTTGAACTCAAGGCTTTACCGATTTTTAGAAAGCTATCTTCATCAGGGTCTGCTACGTCTGCATTTCCTGCGCCATTGATATGAATATCAATAAAAGCAGGCGCGATAAGCAAGCCAGCGCCATTTATTCTTTTAACCATGCTATGATTATAATTTTCATTGCGGATATTAATTATTTTATCTGCTTTAATCAGTAGATTCCAAAGACCCTGACGACTGCCGTCTGCAAAACTTAACATTTTCTATCACAATTCTATTCATTAAATCCTTTCGGGCTTCTCAAAGCGTTAGCTTCATATTCCGTCTCTATCTAAGTCTGGGAGCTGGTATTGTAACCGTCGCCGGAAACGCAATTATGGGCAATATATCGATTGTTAAGAAGAAAATCAATAAAGAGTCGTGCATAGATACCTTTTTGGGGAGATTTGGCCATTCTTATTTGTAAATTGACAAAGATGGAGAAAAAAGAGATGCAGTCAGTCGTTGGTTTAGATTTAAAAAATCACCGACTGTTTTATGCGCTTTTTTCGATGGAAGGTGATTTTTTATACCGCAGGCGAAAGGCTCTGGGAGAGCGGTGGGGCAAGCAGGTAGCCGGCCTTTTGATAGATCATGCTGAGCTGCTGATTGATTTTGCCCGGGATGAAAGGCGTAAGATTGTCACTGTCGGCATTGCCATTCCTGGTGCTTTTGATATAGAAAGCGGTCAGGTTTATGCTCCAGGACTTCCTGGCTGGCACGATTTTAATTTAGCCCCATATCTGCAGCAACTAAAAATTCGCCTCAATGTGCCAATCGAAGTTATTCCTGACCGCTGGGCAAATATTTTGGGCGAATACTGGCAGAGAGACGCCAAGGGAGCAAAAAATGCCATCGTGTTTTCAGTTGGTTCTGGAATCAGTACTGGAATTATGTTAGATGGGCAGATTATAAGAGGAAAGGACAACCTGGCAGGTGCGGCTGGTTAGATGACTTTTTCACAGCAACATCTAGCCCGATATAAACAAGGTGGCTTTCTGGAAGACCATGCTTCTGGCCGTGGCATTACGCAGCGATACATCGAAAAACGAAATGAGTATCCCCAAAGTCAATTTTATTCTGTAAAAGCAGATGATGAGATAAACATACAGGATATCTTTAATGCCTATAAGTTGGGTGATATGGCTGCTATGGAACTGCTGGAAAATGCCGTGGTCTTATGGGGACTGGCTATTGCAAATCTAATTTCGATGTTTAATCCAGAAAAAATTATTTTGGGTGGCTCTCTTTTTGGCCCTGCCGCTCAATTTATTCCTAAAATCAGGTCTGAAGCCTTTAAATGGGCTCAACCCGTAAGCATTCAGGACACAGAAATCCTGCTTTCAGCTCTTGGTGCTGATATGGGCTTGATTGGTGCAGGAAGGATAGCATTGATGTTGGCTGACAGGTCTAAGTGATATAATGTTCTTTATTTCTATAAAAAAGCATCCACATCCACTAGCGCCCCGAAAAGTCTATAATAAATTATTGTCAAAATAGTTAAATTTCTTTATCTTTCGCGGTTTGGAGATGGAGCGAGATGCTGACAAAAAATGAGAACATAGATAGCGTGATGGAGAGTGTGGTTCGGGAGTACATCCACAGCGCATCCCCTGTTTCATCTCAAAAAATAGTTGATAAATATCAGCTTAAAGTATCGCCAGCCACTGTGAGAAACATCATGAATCGTCTGGAGGAAGCAGGTCTATTGACTCAGCCCCACACCAGTGCCGGAAGAATACCCACCAATGCCGGATACAGATACTATATTGACACTCTACTGAAAGGGAAAAAACTAAGCCCAAATCGCAGAGACAAACTCGATATGATTCTTGAAGGTGCACCTGGCGATCTGGAGTATCTCCTAGACCTGACTGCACGCCTTTTGGGAAAATATTCTGATGAGCTTGGTATTGCATTATCGCCTCTATTTTTAGAAGCTGTGCTAGAAAAAGTTGAAATTGTAGAGCTCTCTAATGATCGTTATCTGCTGGTTTTGGAGATGGAAGGCGGGATGGTTAAAACGCTTATGGTAGAATCCTCAAAAATCCTGGAAAAGCGTCATTTGCCAAGACTGGCGGGCTTTCTCAATGAACAGATGCTGCGGAAATCACTATCTCAAATCATAGAGCTCCTTGAGCAATTTTTCGATTATTCAGACGCGGGTGATTACCATCTGGTGCATCAAATATCACTTGGATTGCAGAGCGCAATGACTCCAAGGCTCTTTGCCAGTGATTCCCTTTCTTTTATTTCCCGACATAATGAAGATTGGGGTGATAATATTGATATGCGGCAACTAATAAAAAATGATAGCTGGATATGGAAACTCCGGAACCACGCCGCCGGACAAAACTCACCCGTTCAGATCGTTTTTGGTGACGAATTAGATTTTCCATACGGTTCAAATTGTGCCGCCATCTTTCATGAATATCACATTGGTCGCCTAAAGGGATTTCTGGCGGTTTTTGGTCCATCTCATATGGATTACTCCAGAATTATTCCTCTAGTTGGCTATTTAAGCAAGACTCTCAGCCGAAAAATATATAACAACAGAAAGGACTATTGATTATGAAATCTTCAAAAAGGGAAAAAGGAAAAGAAAAAAAACAAAATAAAGAGGGCAGACCTACAGATGAAGTAGTACTTACGGAAGAGGCTGCCGAAATGATTGATGAACAAAGTGCAGAAGATAAGCCTGAGCTTACAGACAAAAAAGATGAAAAAATTGAAAAGCTTTTTGATGAACTCAAGCAGAAACAAGATGAAATTGGTGAATTAAATAATCGATATCTTCGTCTGCTTGCAGAGTTTGATAACTATAAGAAGCGGGCGGCAAAAGATTTTGAACGCTCTCTTGATTTGGAAACGGAAAAAATTATCAGCCGCTTTCTGCCTGTAGCTGATGATCTTTCAAGAGCATTGCTATATAAAGAAAGTGACCCTGAAAAATTATACGGCGGGATAAAACTAGTCCTGGAAAAAATGATGCAAGTTTTAAAGTCAATGGATGTTGAACCGTTTGATAGCGTAAATCAGCCTTTTGATCCGGACCTTCACGATGCCCTGCTAACCAGGATAGACCCAGACAATAAGGAGCAAATTGTGCTTGAGGAATTTGAAAAAGGATACAGATACAAAAACCGTGTTTTCAGACATGCAAAAGTTGTAGTGAGTGTTATAGAATAATGAGTAAAAGAGACTATTATGAAGTGTTGGGTGTTTCCAGAAATGCCTCGGCTGAAGAGATAAAGAAAGCTTACAGAGAGCTTTCAAAAAAATATCATCCCGACAGAAATCCTGGTAATAAAAATGCTGAGGAGCGTTTTAAAGAGATTGCTGAAGCCCATGCGGTTCTGAATGATTCAGAAAAACGAAAACTCTATGACAGTTATGGCCATGATGGGATTCGTGGGGCTGGCAGCGGTGGAGGAGCTCCCTTTGATATGGACCTTAGTGAAGCACTGCGCCGATTTATGCAGGAAGGTTTTGGCTTTGATGATCCTTTTGGAAGCTTTTTTGGTGGTGGCGGAAGGGCCTCGCGTAGCTCAAACCGCGGCAGCGATATGCGCATTCAGTTAAAGCTGACTTTAGAAGAAATTCAAACAGGTGTTACGAAACAAGTTAAGCTGAGACCATATCTCACTTGCGATTTGTGCAATGGCAGCGGAAGTGAACGAGGCAGCAATCCTGTAACTTGCCCCGTATGCCACGGCAGCGGCGAAATCCATGAACGAATAGGGCATAGCTTTTTCCAGCAAATGATAAATGTTAGGCCTTGTCATCAATGTAATGGACAAGGGGTCATAATCAATAATCCCTGCCGGCGCTGTTTGGGCGACGGGCGAGTTAAAAAAGAAAAAACAATCAATATCGAGGTTCCTGCCGGTGTAGCTACCGGTAATTATATGACTCGCCGTAGTGAAGGGAATGCCGGTTTGAGAGGCGGAGCACCAGGCGATCTCATTGTTGTTTTTGAAGAAATTCCTCACAAGATATTTACCCGACATGGGCAGGATATCTATCTTCAGACACTTATACCTTGGACTCTGGCAGTACTTGGCGGGGAGATTCAGGTGCCAACTCTCAGTGGTAAAGGCAATCTAAAAATTCCTGCCGGTATTGAGTCGGGTAAGGTTTTGCGTATAAAAAGCAAAGGATTGCCAGGATTGCGTGGCGGACCTATGGGAGATGAGTTGGTTCGTATTCAGATTGAAACACCACATCAGCTCTCTCGTGAAGAAAGAAAGCTCATTGACAGCCTGCATCAGATTTATAGCAGTGAAAATCGAATAAAAATAGAGAAAATGAAAACATAAAAGGGGGGAGGCCGTGATATTCACAAAAAAAGAGCGCAATGTTATACTTTTTGTTGTATTAGCTCTATTTGCAGGCGGGATTTGGTTTGTTGTGAAAAAATACGTGCTGGGATATGAGCCGATGACATTTGAGAAAAAATCAGAAAACGATCCTGAATATGCTCAGTACTCTCCAGAGACTGAGGGAAAAAAAAAGCCTGGAATGAACAATAGCCAAGCTTCTCATATACCAACGAAGCCGGCGGCGCCTGCACCAGAAAAAAACGGTACAGAAAAGGAAAAAGCCATAACAAAAACTGCGGCTAAGACGATACCAGATACTAAGGAGCCTGCAAGCCTTGCTGAAACACCCCAAAAAAAAATTAATATTAATAAAGCAAATGTTGAAGAACTGGTGACACTTCCGTATATTGGCGAGAGTAAGGCACGGGAAATCGTTAAGTACCGTGAGGAAAACGGGCTCTTTAAAAAGAAGAAGGACTTGGTTGCAGTAAGTGGCATTGGAGAAGCAACATTAAAGAAACTGGAAAAGTACATAGAACTCTAATGAAGGAGGAATGAGTGGAAGACGCACCCTATAACGAAAAACTATCATTTATACTCAAATGGATTTTTGTTTTGCTTTTTCTGATTATGCTATTTGTAATCTACATTCCAAACAATATTTGGGCAAAAGAGAAACAAATCCGTAAGCTCGCCCAATGGAAAATGTCTCAGCTCTGGGATGCCCAAAGAATGTATCACAGCCTAACCAATTCGTATAATGATGATTTGAAGGCAACTTTACGATTTGTATCACAAATTCGTGACAGTATCCTGGCCGACAGCATGTACACCGGTGAACAGTATATAAACTTTGGGGACAACCGTATCAAGGTCACGATTCCCCCGTACTGGGATTTTGAATATGATACCGCCTTTGCTTTTCCCTATGATGCGACGGATACAACTTATGAAACAATCTATACCGCAGCCGTGCCAAACCCTCAAACCGGTATGAATGATACAATATATCTTAATAAACGGCGTGACACCTATGTTTATAAAGACTCTCTCTGGGAAGGAAAGATTCTTGACACGACGCTTGATATGCGCATCGAAAAAGTGCAAAAATATAAACGCTTTAATTTAGTGGATTCTCTGCTGATATGTCCCTTGACTATGGAAGAGTATTTTACTGAGCGCACAAAAGATAACAAAATCCGGATTGTAAGCCCCACTCGTGGCGGTGTTCGTTTCCCTATATACCATTTTTGGACTTTTGAGGATACAGGGCACGGTTTTATTGAGGATGGTGAAGCAAGCTGGGCTAAATACTAGGCGGTATTATGTTGGGATTGGCTTTTGACGGGCATTATATGACCTTTGTTGCTGTCACCGAAGAAGGAGACAGCAATGTGATTGACCAAACAGGGCTAATACATTATCCCCATCATTTTCAAAGTCAGTTTCTCCAGACTGAGAACTTAAGTCATATGCTGGATTACTGTATGAAGGAATTGAAACAGCAGCTTGATTTTCCACAAAAAAATATATCTGTTTCAGTTAGCAGTGATTTTTATACATTGCTCATGGTTGATGGCGAAAATGGACAATCACAAAATTTACTTAGAGAAAAGCACTTATGGGAAACCAATGTGCGTTTTGGTGAAGAGTATAGTATCAATCACCTAAAAATTCGACTTCCATTGCGAAATCATCTAATGCGCCAGCAGATGATGCTGGGGGTATATTATCGAAGGGAGTTTATTGAATCGCTGGAAAACGCATCGCAAGCCAATCACCTTAATCTAAATTCTATCACAATACACGCATTAGCCGGTTTTTACACCATTAAATCTGTCTATGATATCAATTCTGCAGAATACAATCTCTTTTCAATAATGAAAATATCCAGCAAGTATATTGAATTGTTTGTCTTCAGAAATCAGCTTCTCGAAGGATTTTTATTGCTGCCACAAAATCCAATAGATAAAGTTCCCATCTATCAAACTGGAAAAATCGGAAAAAACTGTGCCAGCTTAATCAAGGAGCTTGATTTTGGCAGGGCTCTCTACAAGGAAACAGGACCGATTTTTGTATATTCTACAGAAGGGCTGCATGAAGAATATTGGCAGCTAATCGAGAAAAATGACAGCACAGGCTGGATCGATCCATTCGCTAATTATAAATCAATCTTTAAAAAATATGAAGGTGCAGAAGCCAATTCACCGAAAGGCAGAACGCAAAACCTTTTCACAGAGGCTGCTGGTGCACTCTACAAGGAGTTAAAAAATGAATAAGCTAAATT
>DSDE01000461.1 GCA_011049095.1 Fidelibacterota bacterium | reverse complement strand
TTTGTCAATGGGTAAATTTTGGGAGAGGAGATGCAAAATTGTTGAATGATCCAATAATATTGGATGAAGAAATGGCGAATTAATTGTTTTCATTTTCAGAATTCGCAGCCGTTTTGGCCTTTTTGCGGGGACCTTTGGGGCCTGTTTTCTTATGGGGACGAAGGCCATATTTATAGAGAGCCGGATTTTTTCGGCCATACACCACATAGAGCTCATCATCCAGAGCTGTGAGCAGCTCTTCGGCTTTCAGCATAATCTCGTGCAGTTCGCCTGTTTTCACGTGGTATTCAGCCTCGGCTTTTTTTTGTTCGATGAAGGCAGTTTCCAGCAGTGTGAGTATTTGACTGGTTTTTGGGAGAAATTTAGTTTTCAGATCTGGGGCACGTTCCGGATCTTCCAAACCGGATTTCATCATTCGTAATTTTTCTAAAAGCTTGGTTTTCGAGCTGTGTGAACGTCCGTCGGCCATATTTTAATATCTCATCTGCTTCATTAAGCCAAATATAAGCATAAAAATCAGCCGGGGAAAGTGTGGCGCCTCTTTTTGCTTGAATTGAAAAGCGCTTCGAGGATCTGAGTGACCCTAAAAGGGTTGAAGCATAATAGCCATATGTGCAACGTATGGGAAATCGTGGTATTCTAGCGCCATTCTCCCAACCCTGAAAGGCTTGAATATTAATAACCCTTAGAAATTCTGGAAATACTAATGCACGGGGCTCAGGCTCAGGCTCAACCTTAGCTATAGCCTCAATATTTTCAGGAATGGATTTTTCTTTGCATTCAGCTTTCCTAAGAAGTCTTTTAGTACATGACAATCCTTTTTGCGACAAGCCCCTTAAACAAAAAAATCAGAAGCACAGAAGCTTATTGGGAATATATCATTTCGGTTAAACACAGGAATATGGCCGGGCGAGAAAATGAGGCGAAAGACACGCTGAGCAATCCGGATTTTATCAGAAGAACTAAAATTGACCCGCAGATATTTTATATTACCAGGCAATTGGAGAATATTTTTGGTGCGTTGTTGTAAGGCATGAAAATGGAACGGGCTATCTGATAACATGTTATAAGACAGACAAAGTATGGGAAGGAGAATTAATATGGACAAGATAAAAGTCTATTTTGATAAAGAAAAAGATACTTTGGATATATGGTTTGGAGAGCCTGAGCAAGAGCTCATTTCGGAAGAAGCCGGAGATGGCCTTATATTAAAAAAAGATGCATCGGGACTTATTATTGGCATCGAAAAACTTTATGTGGCCAAATCACTTGGTAATGCAAAAAATATCCCGGTTGAGCTTATTGTCGCCTGAGGTATTTCATCTCATCAGATTTCGTCAGTATGAAGCGCACACTGCCCAGTGACCGGCTTATCAAATCATCAGCATCCCTTGAAATAGGCTCCGTCCCTGATGGAATATACTCCTTTGTCGTATTCCATTGCGCAAGTGTCGCATTTCACCCCGTATGAATAAGAACAAATTGAACGGTGCAGGCGGGGTAAACTCAAGCTCAGCCTCAAGCAGGGCTATTTATCAACATATCCCTCATAAAAGCAGGGTTTATTACAATTTGAGCAGCCATTGACATTCCTGTATCCCATACCTTTCGCTTTAGCGACTGCCAGCATACAAACATCAAATTCACCGAGATAGACCAGCTCTTCTGGCTCCGGCATAAGATCACATCCATCCTTATGAACGATGTGAAAACCATTGTCATCCTTCACTTTGTTCAGGTAAAACGCTGACATTTTTTCCTCCTTGGCTATATTATTTTTGGCTGTATAATTCTATCAAGGCAGATATGAAGCAGCCGGCGATAGGAAAGGCCAATTGTGCTGCTTCTGTTTGGCGCTGATTTTTCATTTCTTATTCCTTCCTCACAAGTTTACTGTAAATTATTGCAATATTCAATAGATATTTAGGCAGTTTTTAATGCACTAAAAATTTAGAAGACTCTTCGCTTCCCCGGCTCACAGCGATTTGACTTGCTTTAATAAAGTCTAAATAAACAATACGTAGCAGATTTCAGTGCGATGTTAGCAAAATCTTATTAGATAATATCCAAATATTCTCAAATTAATCCATAAAATTTTAGCTTCCGTTCCCATATCATTTTCTTCTCAAAATATCTTGATTTTTGATTGGGCTAAATGCATAAATTCAACGCTTCGACCCACCGTCCGTCACTTGATGGATTAGGATACCACTCCGCTCTGTAATCACACTTCGTTCACCAGCCGGCAGATTAGAGTGCGTGGCTTTCGCACCCTGTGAACTATCCTTTTCGGTGTGGGAGAAGAATCTGCCGGATGTCCGGATTAAATCGGACGATAAAAATAGAATCCCCAATGTAAAAAATTATTTAGACAGCAGTTATTATATATTATTGCAGCGTTTTTTTTCTGGGCTGCAGGCAGCGCTGATTTCAATTTGGCTGTCAAGCGACGGAATATTATATGGCAGAGACAGCAGAAAATTTGCTGCGGATTATCTTTTCTCATTGCTTAATAAAAATCTTTTAATTACGTTCTTATGATGATGTTGCCTTGCAAAGCGAATGTTTTTAACTGACAGGAGTTATTGATAATGAATGAAAAAGAGACCGCATTAAAAAGTATTTTAGCCGGCACCTGCAATCAGCCCCATAAATATTTGGGAATGCATGACATGGGCGCTGGCAAGAAGCTCATTCGGATTGCCAGCATTGAGGCAAAATCGGCCTTTATTTGCTTTTTTGAGAAAGGCGAAGAGCTGCACGCAATGCAGGAATCAAGCATTAAAGGAATATGGGAAGGGCAATTTGAGCTGGACGAGTGGCCTCTCTATCGGGTTCATCTTACTTATGAGGATGGGCAAGTATATGATTATATTGACCCTTATCAATTTTTACCGCAGATCACCGAAGATGAGCTTTATCTTTTCAATAAAGGAGACTACCGCAGAGCCTATGAAAAAATGGGTTCACATAAGATGGTCGTCCGGGGTGTAGAAGGGACTCTTTTTGCTGTCTGGGCGCCAACAGCCCAACGGGTCAGTGTCGTAGGAAGTTTTAATTTTTGGAATGGTCTGCAACATCCAATGAGGAGCTTAGGCAGCTCCGGCGTCTGGGAGCTTTTTATACCCGGCGTGACCGATGGCGCTTTGTATAAATATGAGATATATACCCAGTTTAATACTTTGCGGCTGAAATCTGACCCCTACGGTGTCTATTTTCAGTTGCGGCCAGACACGGCCTCTATCGTTTTCGATTCAAAATATAAGTGGCAAGCGGGGCAGTTCCCGCCTGATGCAGAAAGCGCCAATTCTTACGAAAAACCGATGAACATCTATGAAGTACACGCCGGAAGCTGGCGGCGTCACGATGACTGGAGCTGGATGAACTACCGTGAAATGGCAGATCAGCTTATCCCCTATTTAAAAGAAATGGGCTATACCCATGTTGAGTTGATGCCAATTATGGAACACCCCTTTGACGGAAGCTGGGGTTATCAGGTGAGCGGTTATTTTGCCGCCACAAGCCGTTTTGGAAATCCTGATGACCTACGCTGCTTCATAGACCGGGCGCATTCAGCAGGAATCGGCGTTATTCTTGACTGGGTTCCCGCTCATTTTCCCAAAGATGATTTTGCGCTGGCCCGATTTGATGGCACCGCCCTCTATGAACACGAGGACCCGCGCCTTGGTGAGCATCCCGACTGGGGCACCTATATCTTTAATTTTGGCCGCAATGAGGTAAAAAACTTTCTGATCAGCAATGCCCTATACTGGCTGCGAGAATTTCGCGCTGATGGTTTGCGGATTGATGCCGTGGCCAGTATGCTCTTTCTTGATTACAGCCGCAGCACAGGTGAATGGATTCCCAATCGCTACGGCGGCAATGAAAATCTTGAAGCCATAGAATTTATGAAACATTTGAACTCTGTTATTAGCGGTGAATTTCCCAATGCGCTGATAATTGCCGAAGAGAGCACGGCTTTTGGCGGTGTGACCAAAGCTGTGGAAAAAGATGGCCTGGGCTTTACTTATAAATGGAATATGGGCTGGATGAATGATTTTCTCCGCTACATGTCTAAAGATCCTATCTACCGGAAATACCATCACAACGACCTGACATTCAGTATGCTTTATCACTATTCTGAGAAATTTATCCTCGCCATCAGCCATGATGAGGTGGTTCATGGCAAACGCTCACTGCTAAATAAAATGCCTGGTGACGACTGGCAGAAATTTGCTAATTATAAGCTGCTTATGGGCATTATGATGCTGCATCCCGGGAAAAAGCTTAATTTTATGGGCAATGAGCTGGCACCCTGGAATGAGTGGAATGAAACTCAAGGTGTGGAATGGCATCTGATGCAATGGATGCCTCATTCAGCGGCCTATCATTATATAAAAAACCTTAATCACCTTTATCTCACCGAGGCGGCGCTGTGGGAAATGGATTATGACCCCAAAGGATTCACCTGGATAGATGCTGACAATGCCTCTGACTCGCTTATCAGTTTTGTGCGCCGTGATAAAAGCGGCAAGGGGCATCTGCTGATTGTCGCCAATTTTCTCCCTGATGCCCATTATGATTTTCGTCAGGGTGTTTTAGAGGCAGGCACTTATTCAGAAATCTTTAATTCAGACCTGGCAGAATACAATGGCAGCGGCGTAGTGGAAAACACGAGGCATGCCACAGAGCCAATTGCCGCTCACAATCAGCCCAACAGCCTGATGATTGGCATTCCGCCTCTTGGATTTATCGTCTTGAAAAAGGAGTCATAAAAGATACTGATGCTCCTATGGGCGATGCTTTTTTTCTGCGCTGCATTGCTTGCGCTCTATCTGTCTGCGCTTTTTTATCTGGGCCATTGTCTCGCGAAATATCCTAAATTTATTCCTCAGGGCGCTGAGCCTTTTCCCGTTACGATTATTGTGAGCCTTCATAATGAATCAGATAATGTGGAAATACTGCTGCAGGCCCTGAAGGCTCAAGACTACCCGGCAAATCTGACGGAATTTATTTTAGTAGATGACCGCAGCACCGATGATACTTTAGAAAAGTTAAAATTACTGACTAGGGAGGATTCCCGATTTAGGATTATTGTCATATCTGATATAAATCCTGATCTGGCGCCAAAAAAGCGGGCTATTGATAGCGCCATCAGGGCGGCAAAAGGAGAGATTATGCTCCTTACTGATGCCGATGGCCGACCCTCACCCAAATGGGTAAGCTCTATGCTGGCCCTCTTTGATGACAATACAGAAATGGTTTTGGGATATGCGCCATACTTTGCAAAGCAGAAAAACTTTCTCCAAAAAATGATGGCTTTGGAATATTTTTCTCAGGCGGCGGTGGCGGCAGCAACGACGGCGGCAGGCTATCCGGCCACATGTGTAGGCACCAACCTGGCCTATCGAAAATCTCTTTACCTCGCTCTTAACGGCTATGGAGAATACAGCGGCGTCGTGTCTGGCGATGATGATCTCTTTTTGGCTCGGGTCCGCGGCCATTTCCCCGGGAAAATCAGGTATCAGACAGCGGTTGAGAGCCACGTTTACAATGCGCCGCCATCAAGCTGGAAACAGTTTTATCATCAGCGGCTGCGTTTTGCATCTAAAGGCCTCATTTATGAGAAAAAAGTAAGCTTCTCCCTGATGCTGCTCTATCTTTTTAATCTGCTGATACTCCTTTCATTGCTGCTCTGGCTGATTTCACCAGCATTTGGATTCATCTCGCTGGCAGGCTGGCTTCTGAAAGCAGGGGCGGAATTTGCTTTTATGTCTGTAGCTATGAGTCGTTTTCGGCGCTCGTATTCTCCGTTTGTATTTGCCGCCACATTTCTGCTTCATGTTCCGTATGTGCTATGGTTTGGCGCTGCAGCACAGTTTAAAAGCTATCATTGGCGGGGGCTCTCAAAATGAAAAGGGTGATAATATTATTTGTTCTGCTTTTTTGTGGAGCGGCAAATCTTTCAGGAGACGATATGAATGAAAATCCTCGCAATATTCCTGTTGTATTTATTCATGGCATTTTGGCCAAGCCTATTGTATGGTGGAAAATGGAACAGCATTTCAAGGCTGATGGCTTTCAGACTATGCAGTATGGCTATCCCAGCACCAAACAATCAATTATCGAACACGGCAGCGATTTTGCGGAATGGGTTCATAAAAATTTAGGCGACAAGCCCTTTTATTTAGTTACCCATAGCATGGGGAATTTGGTGGCGCGGGAAGCCTTTTATGCTGACAGCTCAATGAAAATCGTTCGCTGGGTAATGCTGGCGCCGCCAAACCAGGGCGCCGAAGTGGCAGATTTGCTGAATCGCCTGATTTTATACCGCTGGATAACCCGCACAGCCGGTCAGGATTTGCTGGCTGCGGAGCCGCAGCACTATATGACCATTCCTTCGCCATCTGTGCCTTTTGGCATTATCGCCGGCGGAAAAGGCGATAAAAAAGGCTTTAATCCCCTGCTGTCTGGCGACAATGATGGCGAAGTCAGAGTTGCAGAGACCTATCTTAGCGGATACCACGACCATATTTTGCTGGAATATGCCCATACGGCAATGCTTTGGTATGAAGAGACTTATGAGCAGGTTTTGGCTTTCCTGCTAAATGGCAATTTCAGTCATTAAGAAAAAGGGGGAATAAAGCGCTCCATTCCCCCATAAGTCCCTCTGTGCAGGAATTTATTTTAAAACTTTGCTGCTACAGTTAATTCAAATTTATTCCTGTGAAAATCGGTTTTCAGCTCATCACTGCCAGGCAGGTATTCTTTTTGGTTGGCAAATCGCCAGGTGGGGCTCACTGTAAGCGAACCCATTTCTGTTTTGTGCAGCGTGTAGTCATATTTCACCCAGCCGGTGATAGTATTCAAAGGCTCAGAAGCATTCTCGTAATTAACTTGTGAAAAATCTGTCCAGACCGAGAGCTTGCCGGGGCCGATTGTATTGCTGTTTTTGATTCTGAAAAAATAGGCGGAATAATTTTCGTTTGCAGAGCTGTAATAAGCCGAGAGACTGAATCCTGCTGGCATTTTATAGAGATTTGCACCAGCGCTAATGGGCTCACTGAGGCCTGTTTGGGTTCTCGTGTTGATAAGAATCGGATTTAATTCCATTTTACCTAGGGGCAGGCTATAGGATAGCATCAGCGAGACGTGGTCTTTCTTTTTGATTTCTGTGCCGCCGCTATTTTCAAATTGAACATTCTCCTGCTCGATCGTGAGCATAGTCGTCAGCTTTCCAGGGCCCAGTGTCGTCCAATATTTAAAGCCATCCAGCCTGTCATAGCTCAGAATATTATAAGCGTGATCAGCATTACTGCCGGGATGATAGTGAAAATTATAGATGGGATTATTGGCAGAGCCGGCATTGATTAAGCCGGCAGACGCGCCCCATTTATCCGTTATGCGACCAATCTCTACACGATTAAAAGCAAAATAGGGCTCGAAAAATTTACTGCTGCTGTTTTCCAGACCAAAATGTCCGTTATGCTCGCTTGGCGCTTCGGCGCTGAGCTGCAG
>DSDE01000108.1 GCA_011049095.1 Fidelibacterota bacterium | reverse complement strand
CAACGACGGCTTTCTGGTCTGCCAGCTCAGCTTTGGTGCCGGTGAGGGGAATCATAATTTCCGGCAGAACGTTTACGCCTTCTTTTTTCAGATCGCAAGCAGCTTCAATGATAGCGCGGGCCTGCATCTCGGTGATTTCAGGAAAAACAATTCCCAGACGGCAGCCGCGATGGCCCAGCATCGGATTAGATTCGTGCAATGCATGTACAGCTGACTGCACATCCTCAACTGTAATGCCCATTTCCAAAGCCATTTCTGCCTGCTGATCAAGCTCGTGTGGGAGAAATTCGTGGAGAGGCGGATCCAGTGTCCGGATAGTGACCGGAAGATCGTGCATAGCCTTAAGGATACCATAGAAGTCACTGCGCTGCATAGGAAGCAACTTTGCCAGAGCTTTGCGCCGGGCTTCTTCTGTTTTAGCCAGAATCATTTCCCGAACCGACTTGATTCGATCGCCTTCAAAAAACATATGCTCTGTGCGACAAAGACCGATGCCTTCGGCACCAAATTTCCGGGCAACGTCACTATCGTGTGGTGTATCGGAATTGGTGCGAACGCGCAGCTTGCGAATGTCATCAGCCCAGCTCATCAGCATAGCAAAATCACCGGAGAGTTCAGGATCAACTGTCGCAATTTTCCCTTGATAAAGCTCTCCTTTGGAGCCGTCAATACTGATATAGTCGCCTTCTTTAAGAACAAGATCGCCAACTTTCATTTGACGCTTAGCATAGCTTATATCCAGGGTGCCGGCGCCGGAGACACAGCTTTTTCCCATACCTCGGGCTACTACGGCTGCGTGAGAGGTCATTCCGCCCCGCTGGGTAAGAATGCCCTGAGCTACGGCCATTCCACCGATATCTTCCGGGGAGGTTTCAATGCGCACCAGAATTATTTTCTCGCCTTTTTCGGCCCAAATCTCAGCATCTTCTGCATTGAAAACGATTCTGCCAGTGGCAGCGCCGGGAGAAGCAGGCAGACCTTTGGCAATCATCTTAGTGATAGCTTTAGGGTCAAAGGTGGGATGGAGAAGCTCGTCAAGACGCTCAGGTTTAACGCGCATTAGAGCATTCTCTTTGTCGATGAGTCCTTCATTGACTAAATCAACGGCAATTTTTACTTCTGCGGCGGCGGTACGTTTACCGTTGCGGGTTTGCAGCATCCAAAGCTTGCCGTTTTCAATTGTAAATTCGATATCCTGCATATCGGTATAATGATTTTCCAGCTTCAGCCGAATATCATTTAATTCATTGAAGAGAACTGGCATCGTCTCTTCTAAGGATGGGTAATTTTTAATCCGTTCTTTTTCGCTGATACCATTATTTGCAGCCCATTCTAAGGAGCCCGTTTTGGAAATCTGCTGCGGAGTACGGATACCGGCAACCACATCTTCGCCCTGGGCGTTGATGAGATATTCACCATAAAAGAAGCGATTTTCACCTGTAGCAGGATCGCGGGTAAAAGCAACTCCCGTGGCACAAGTTTCACCCATATTACCAAAAACCATTCCCTGTACATTGACGGCTGTGCCCCAGCTTTGAGGAATGTCATTCATTTTACGGTAACGGATTGCCCGGTCGTTCATCCAGCTGCCAAATACTGCATTGATAGCACCCCAAAGCTGCTCCCAAGGGTCGGCAGGGAATTCTTTGCCCAGGCGATTTTTGACGACGGCTTTGTAGCGAGCGGATAACTCTTTCAGGTTTTCAGTCGTCAACTCGGTATCCAGCTTTACGCCCAGCTCTTTTTTATAGGAATCCATTTCGTGCTCAAATGGGTCTTCTTTGTCTTTTGATTCAGGTTTCATTCCCAAAACCACATCGCCATACATTTGGATAAAACGGCGATAGCTGTCCCAGGCAAAACGTTCATTGCCGCTTTTCTTAGCAATGCCAACGACCGCTTCTTCATTGAGTCCCAGGTTGAGGACGGTGTCCATCATACCCGGCATAGAGGCGCGGCTTCCCGAGCGAACAGAGACTAAGAGGGGGTTATCAGAGTCGCCAAATGTTTTGCCCATTGCCTTTTCCAGGTGAACAATACCTTCACGAACCTGCTCATCCAGCTCCGGCGGATAGTTGCGATTATTTTTGTAGTACACATCACACATTTCTGTGGTGATGGTAAATCCCGGCGGCACAGGAATATTCAATTTGGCCATTTCAGCCAGATTGGCGCCTTTCCCGCCAAGGAGATTTTTCATAGAGGCATCACCATCAGTTTGGCCGCCTCCAAAGAGGTACACGTATTTCTTTTTCATGCGTTTTTTCCTTTCATTGTCAGCACTAAATTTATCATGTTCTATGAAATAATGCAAGGATAGTCGGCAGGAATTGAGTGAATAATGGGTGAAACGGACCTGAGAAAGATTCGGATTTTTATCAATCTTCGCTGTTAACAAATTCTTTTATAAAGACGATTTTAAGTCACAATGTATTTTTGAAAAACTCAAGCCGAAATTGAAGCATTTTCTCTTTGAATAGCTGATCTAAGCTCCTATAGAAAAACCCGACAAAATGGCTGTAGCTATCTGCACTCCTCAGAGCAGTCCGTGATGGCAAAGATACTTTTTACAATGGCGCCGTAACCCTATGCGCCAAAAAACCAACGCAAGATATTGATAAGCTTATGCAAAAACTAAAAGCTTATGAATTCACTTTTCCAGTAGGTCGCCAGACTTGCTCAACCCCACTCTGGGCATAAAAGGCGCAGCATAGGTGATTTACAGCTCAATAAACACTGCTGTCCTAAACAATCTAAAAAGCAAATATCAGCACATTATTTACAATGAGTTAACCGATTAGATTCGATAATTTTCATTTTAATCCCCAAAATAGGCCTGTGTTTCATAAGTCTTTTTCTTCTTAATTTGTCTTGATCTGTCAAGGGACGGACAGGTCCAAATTAAGCAACACTTCGACTCCGCTCAGTGACCGGGGCTGTCACAAATTCGGGGAAGATTCTGCCTGAAGGTCCCGACCAATCGGGATGGAAAGCGAAATTTGAGATAGACTATTTCGTTGAACAACCCAGAAACATTTTCATAAGCTACCGTTTTATGCTCCTCATCGCGCCACGTCTCTTTTCCGCCTTCAAACATAATCTTCTTTTTCCCGACCCCATGAAAGAATATTTCACAGGGCGTGAAGGCCCGGATTAAAACAGCCAGTATAATCTATTTTATGGATGGCAAAAATTTATTTTGGACAGATGTGGTTCGCAATTACAATTAGCGGATAAAGCTAATAAATTCTTTGAAAACGTCACTGTTTATTCTTAGCTTGTGAAGATGTTAAAGGAGGTGAAATATGTCTGATAAACGGTCTCAACATCGGATCACCATTGGTATCATCCTGATAGCTGTTGGCGGTCTGCTTTTTTTTAATCAAATGAATCTTTTTCGCTTTGGGAAGATCATTGGCACCTGGTGGCCTATGATTCTTATTGCAATTGGCTTTCTGCAGCTCAAAAGTGGAAACAGGGGCTCTGCCGCAATCCTGTTAATAGTTGGTATCTTTTTCCAACTGAATCAATTGGATATCGTTGGCTGGAATATCTGGAATCTCATCTGGCCGCTGCTCATTGTTTTTGCCGGCATTTACCTTCTCAAAGGCAATGGTTCTGTTGAAAATAAAATGATCAAAGCAAATGAAGATGGCGACACAATCGACGTTCTTGCTCTTTTCAGTGGCAGCACAAGCAATGTCAACAGTCAGGTTTTTAATGGTGGTCAGATCACAGCCATTTTTGGCGGCGCAGATGTGGACCTTTCTCAAGCTAAAAGCAAGCTGCCTGAAATAAATCTGACTGTCACAGCGCTTTTTGGTGGCGCAGACTTACGGATCGGCGATGACTGGCGGGTGCAGGTGCAAGGAACACCAATATTCGGTGGCATTGATGACAAGCGACGCTCTGAATTAAACAGATCCGAAGAAAAACCACTGCTGAAAATTAACGCCACAGTTATTTTTGGTGGTATAGAAATAAAATAGAGGACATCGGCGATGATGATTAAACGATTGCTATTACCATTAGTTTTGTCCACATCACTCCTTTTTTCTCAGGAAATTCCTGACTGGGCAAAAAACCGGCGGCCTGAAAATCCCGGGAAATACTATTTTGGAATTGGGGTTTCATCTAGGAGTGAAGGTGAAGCTGACAATAATGCCCGGATAGAATTTACTCGAAATGTCCAGACCCAGGTAGAGACGATGATAGACCACCAGATTAGTGAAGACAAGAAAGAGATTAACGAAGTTTATAACCGGCAAAATCTTGTGAAAGCAGAGCTGAGCCTAAAAGGCATCAATGTGTCAGAGCGCTATTTTGACTCGGCAAATAAAACCTGGTACAGCTTGATACAATATGAAAAAGATGCGTATCAAAATCTTTTTGAGGAAGAGCTAAAGCGTGAAGCCCAGCGATTAAAGGCAGAAAATAAAGCGCTTGAGGATAAAAAGCGGGAAGAGATTCGCCACAAGCAAGAGCAGGAAAAGATAGAAGCGGAAAAAAAACGGGCAGAACTCCAGAAACAGAAAGAGGCTGAACGATTGAAAGAAGAAAAACTCCGGCGACAAGAAGACCGGAGAAGCCATATCCAGCGCAACTATGGTGATTTTATTGGGATGCCTGCATTTCATCGCTTACTGACAATGGAAAATGCAGAAATCATCGGCAATAAATTTATACAGGACCTCTCGCTAAAAGGCTCAGTCTATCCGGCAAGCTTTTTAGGAATGAAATATAGCATCCATTTTAAAGTGGCTTCTGCAACAGCAAATTTTTCTATGAAAAGTGATACTTTGCTGCTTCAGGATGCCATCTTTAAGCTTCGGCTTCTCGAGGGTAAGGGAGAAATCTACCGCAGCAGCGTGGCGATTGGCGCCGGGCAATATCTCCTTTCGCCAATAAACCTGAAAGACCTTAAAAATAGTATCGAGGGCGCAAAAACTGAATATACCGTCGCAGCCTTTGCCAATGTCCATATTCCGCAATTTCATTTAGTCAATTCACTTCAGGCTGATTTCCGGCAAGCAAAATTAGGAGCGGCCTGGTATCCCTTTTTCAAAAGTATGCCTGAGCTGGCCTTGCTCTTAGAGCTGGATATCGTATGGGACGAAATGTGGCGTAATCGACATAATGATCTTTTCATAGCCCAGCCTGGCCTCTTATTCACAGTTATTCCTGACCGATTCTTTGCCCGATTTGGCTACGAACAAAATGAGTTTGCAACCCTAAACCTCGATTTTCAATTCTGATTTCGGGAAAATATTTTCTATAGAAGAATTCTCAATTGAGGGGAAAATTAATTGATAAATCTAGGAGAAAAAATGGCAGCAAGTCCCTCAGAAATGATTCCATTGGGCACAAAAGCCACTGATTTTCAGCTTTTAGATACTGTCAGTGGCGACATAAAGAGCCTTTCCGAACTAAAATCAGACAAAGGCACTGTGATAATGTTTATCTGCAATCACTGCCCCTATGTCATTCACGTCAATGAGCAGCTTGTGAAGCTTGCTGCAGATTATCAGCCGAAAGGTATTGCATTTATTGCCATCAGCAGCAATGATGCAATAAACTACCCTCAGGATGGTCCGGCTGAGATGAAAAAAGCAGCCCAACGTTTGGGATATCCCTTCCCCTATCTCTATGACGAAAGTCAGGAAACAGCTAAAGCTTATCATGCCGTTTGCACACCAGATTTTTTCCTTTTTGATAGCGATTTGAAATGTGTTTATCGGGGACAACTCGACGAAAGCCGTCCCGGCAATGGAAAACCCGTCACAGGGAAAGAGCTGCGCGCAGCTCTGGATGCAGTTCTTGCCAATGAAGCGCCCCTGGCAATACAAAAGCCTTCCATCGGCTGCAGCATTAAATGGAAATAGGCCTATTTACTGCAAGCTTAGAACATAAACGGATCATCACCGCCATCGCCATTGTTTTCACCGTTTTGTCTGCTTTTTCTCTCATTGAAATTATTGAATTTGTAGCTTAATGAAAACTGTGCAATGGGGGCATCCCGTAGAAAAATACTGGTATTCTGGAAATCTAGACCGCTTTGGGTGTATTCTCTTTTAGCCGTTTCAAAAATGTCCCGGACCTGAATTGTGGCGGTCCAGTTTTTTCCAAAATCTTGTTTCGCCGAGAGATTGGCAATCCAAAAGGCCTCCGTACGTCCCTGACTGGTGACAGAGGGTCCGCGGTAATTGGCATCGAGCTGAACACGAGTATCTGTTTTCAGGAAAAAGCTGTTATTAATTTTGATTCCCCAATTATTGGATTGATTATCAAAAACCCTGTCATTAAACTCACCTTCTACTCTGTAGCGAAAGAGATTTCCACTAAGGAAAAGGGTGTAGAATCTGGCAGGAGAATAGTTTAGAGAGAGTTCAGCGCCGCTAGCATAGTCTTTTCCCACATTAGCATAGGTATGAAGCATTGTTGTGGCATTCAGCGCTTTTTGCACAGCTTCGATTTTGTTTTCGGTGCTGCGATGATAGAGTTCCAATGCAAGGTAATTTTTCCCTTTTGTGTGTTGCCAGCTCAATTCTGTCGCATTGATATATTCCGGTATAAGGTCCGGATTTCCCTGCTGGACGGAGTAAGCGTCCCGGGCTGTTGGATAAGGTTCCAGATACCTGTTGCGGGGTCTTACGATACGTCGACTATATGAGGCCATTATCTGCTCATTGTCGAGAAAAGGCATACTCACGTGAATACTTGGAAAATAGTCCCAGCGGTCGAAGAGATAAGTTGTGTCTTGCGTGTTAAGCTTCATCTCCCGATAGCTATATTCTCCCCTCAGGCCAAGCTGCCAGTCAAGGAGTCCCAGTCGATCTCTGTAAATGGAATAAAGACTGTGAATGATATGGGTATAGTCATTGGCATGACTGTATTGGGGGAAATAATCATATTTTTCATTAAGCAGATTCCATTTATAAAGTCCCGTTGATTCTTCATCATAACTGATGCTGGATTGCAGACCGGCTTCAAAAATACGAAATTCGGTGAATGGATTTTTATAGTCAAGCTTGACACGCCAATCTTCATCATCGCCAGATTCTGTATTTTTAGTGCGGTCAATGATATTGCCGGCTGTATCAGTCCGGCTGGTCTCATTAAATTCTCCTCCTGAGCTGAGACGATATTCGGCTGACCCGCTTAGCTCATGTCCCTTTTTCTGAAATTTTTGTGTAAAGCCCAGCTGCGCGCTGAGATATTCCGAAGAACGAGTGTTTTCATCATAGGATTGATAAACAATATCTTGTGGCAGCTCGGTAAAGACCTGGCGGCTGATGCGGCCTCGTTCTCTTTCTCCGGCGCCAAGCTGCAAAGAAATCGTCAGCCCATCATTAGCGCGGAAATCCAGACTGCTCTGGCCGCTGAGGCTTTGACGATACATTTCACCACGGCCATCGCCGGTAAAAGAGAAAACGGTATCATTCACAAAAATGCTATTGTCCGTTTTGCGTTGGCCTCCTGACTGAAAATCGCCCCAATTGAAATTACTGTTCCAGGTGAGTTTTGGAGTGCGAACGCTGAATATTGTGT
>DSDE01000325.1 GCA_011049095.1 Fidelibacterota bacterium | reverse complement strand
GCTAAAAGGGTCCGCCTGCCATTCAGCCAAGATTTTTGATTGCTTTTCATCAAAATAGCCCTCTTTTTCTACAAATTTGATCAGTGTGGGAAAATCCAGCAGGCTATAGGCTGGGACCCGAATTTCCCGAAAACAGCTATCCGATTTAGACAAGCTATAAGTAAAAATGGAGACACAAGCGATGACATCCGCTCCGATTGACTGATATAGCGCTGCCGACTCAGCTGAGCTTTTTCCCGTAGAGATGAGGTCTTCCACCAGCAGGATTTTTTTACCTTTCAATAAGTCTTCCGATGGAATGCCTTCAACCCGCCGGCCCATACCATGGTCTTTTGCATTTTTTTTTCCCCAAATAAAAGGCAATTGCAGCCTGTCAGCCAACAGCACACCATAGGGAATACCAGCAATGGGAATGCCGGCTATATACTCAGGGTTCAGCTCCTTTGTTTTTGTCAGTTCGCAAAATGCGTCCACAATCAAAGTGCGAAAAGCAGCATGCCCCAGCAAGAGGCGATTGTCGTTGTATATTGGCATCCTATAGCCTGAGGCCCAGGTAAAAGGCTGGTCCGGCTGAAGCCTGATGGCTTTGGTTTCCATTGCAGCTTGGGCAATTTGTGAGGAATATTCAATCATTTTTTCTCCTTTTAAAAATTCCATATCTCTTCAAAGGTATGAATTCGTTCACAATATTTACAGATAAATTTATTGCTGTTGGTGCGATAAAACTCGGTTATAACATTCTCATGGTGCTTTGGATGACTGATGCAGTCAGGATTTTTACAGCTAATATCCTCAAAATCATAGATTCGCGGCGGCATATGTACCCTGAATTTTTCCTGGACGACATAGTCTTTGATTATGTTTAAGGTTGATTCGGGAGCAATCGCACTGAGTTTTTTCATTTTTATCTCACCAAAATGGTCTAAATCGGGAAGTGACAAAACGCCTTTATACAGGCCATCTATGTGAGAGCGATAGACTCCGGAGCTGGAAATAATGTTTAAATCTAATATTTTCCTGATTTTAGAAATTTGCTCCCAGATGGTTTCTATATCGTTGCCCTTGCCGATGTGGTCTATGACAATGCCATTTTCCACCGGTTTTGTGCCAATTTTATATTCCGGCTTCTGTTTGTTGAGCGCCGGCACAGTTTCAATAAAGTCATCGTGATAATCAGGTGTTTCTTTTTTTTTACCCTCAAAATCTGCCCCGAACTTGCCGCCCAAGATCCCAATCTCAATAATGCGTGTAAAATAACCGTTCATTGCCTGCTCTTCCCATCCATTGAGGGGCAGGCTATCCAGCCAAAAAGGTATGGTGGGGTAAACTTTGTGGCGGGGAAGGGGATGATAAAAGCGAATATTTTCCGGTATTTTGATTAAGAAATCGCGGTCAAAGGTGACGCTTCGGTGCAATCGTTCCGCTTTTTCCAGGATATCTTCACCCATCCTCTCAAGTTGCAGTCTCGTGAAATACCAGCTTTGTGCAATATGTTTTTGCTGCAGATAGGCTTCAATAGATTCAAAGTTGCGGATTTTATACCCATTTGCCTCCATTTTATTATAATAGTGATCAGGCAATCGCAGTTCAGGCGGGGCAATGAGATCTACCTCTACTTCTTTGAAAATATGCAGCCCGTCAGCTTTTGAGTGCACTGTGCGGCCATGGGTCAAATCGCCTATTAGTGCTACATGAATATGATCTCGCTGGAAATTGTTTTGCTCCAGAAAAGTATATTCATCGAGAAATTCCTGCGTTGGATGTTCATGCTTCCCATCTCCGCCATTGAGATAGGCTGGCGCAGGCAAGCCCATTTTATTTGCATATTGTCCAAGACATACCTCCAGCCAACGACCCACACCCTCAAGCTTTGTCCGCATAATAAAAATACTTCGCTCGCTGTAGGCAGAAAGCATCTTCAAAGTGTCGGCATAACTCTCAGATTTGTTGAAAGAGCTGTGATCTGTATCAAAAATGTTAGTTTTAATTTTATGAAACTTGACCGCGTTGAGAAATGATTCTTTTGTGCGAGTGCTGGATTCAAGAAATATCAGATATGCTCCCACACGGTCATCATTAATCTGCCAGGGACGCAGATCCTCCCCATTTTTAAATGCCCGCTTCAGTTCCCGGGTTTTTTCATAAAGATATAGTTGTTCATCAATGGACAGATCATTCACTACATTAATGGTTCTGCCCGCAAAAGGATGATTTTCCATACGCTTTGTCTCCTCTCTTTGGTGTTTTTTACTCGTTTTTTCTGATGTTTTTAGAAATTTAATAATCTTTTGCCATTTTCGGAATTTTTTTTTAACATTAGATGCTCTACAGTTTGTGTGGAGTAACAAAAAGAAAGGTGAAATATGATGAACTTCTTGACAATGGTGCAAAGTTTCGCTAACATTTGGCACGAGCTTACTTTTTTGTGACACAGTACTGTAGGTTCGGTTTAGAATGAAAACAAAGAGACAATAGAGAAGGCACAAAGTGGAAACAAGAAACCAAGAACAATTGAACGACCCCGTAAATACGCAATATACTTTGGCTTATTTGCACACGTTAAAATCCAAAGACCTGCACAAGCTTGCCAGTGATTTTGAGATTACTGGTATCGTAAATGTAAAAAAGATTGACATCATTTTTAAAGTGCTCGAAGCTCAGGCTGAGCTGAATGGCGCTTTATTTGACACCGGAGTTTTAGAAATTTTGCCGGATGGTTATGGATTTTTACGCTCACAGCACCATAATTATGTCAATAATATGGATGATTTGTACGTATCGCCAGCATTAATTAAGCGCTTTGGGCTTCGTACAGGAAATATTATAAGCGGACAGGTACGCCCCCCTAAAGACAATGAAAGATTTTTTGCTATATCGCAAATTGATGCAATTAATAGCTTGCCACCTGAAGATGCCCGAGGGCCACTCCCTTTTGATAATCTGACCCCGCTCTATCCTGAAGAAAGACTCAATCTGGAGCGAGATTCCAAAGATTATTCAATGCGCATTATGGACCTTTTAACGCCCGTCGGAAAAGGCCAGCGCGGACTCATTGTCGCTCAGCCCAAAACAGGTAAAACGATGCTGCTGCAAAAAATTGCCAATAGCATAACAGGCAATCATCCGGAAGTGACCTTAATCGTATTGCTGATTGATGAAAGACCGGAAGAGGTTACTGATATGCAACGTAATGTGGATGCAGAGGTGATTAGTTCAACTTTTGATGAGCCGCCAGAGCGTCATGTTCAAGTTGCGGATATGGTGCTGGAAAAAGCTAAACGCATTGTAGAATATGGTCATGACGTAGTCATTTTGCTTGACAGTATAACGCGTTTGGCCAGAGCTCACAATGCTGTGGTGCCTCATTCTGGCAAGATACTTTCCGGTGGTATCGACAGTAATGCACTCCATCGCCCGAAACGCTTTTTTGGTTCGGCCAGAAATATTGAAAGTGGTGGAAGTTTAACCATTATTGCCACTGCGTTGACTGATACCGGCAGCAGGATGGATGATGTTATTTTTGAAGAGTTTAAAGGAACTGGTAATATGGAACTGGTTCTGGACCGTCGTTTAAGTGATCGCCGAATATTCCCTTCCATCGACATTAATCGGTCCAGCACTCGTAAAGAAGAGCTACTGCTCAGCAAAGCAGAGTTAGCCAGAGTTTGGATCCTTCGCAAGCTTCTAAATGAAATGAGCCCCGTAGAAGCTATGGATTTTCTCCTGGAAAAAATGTCCAATAGCCGTAGCAACCGTGAGTTTCTGCGGACAATGAACAGTTAGACTATTGTTATGACCAATCAATTTGATGCAACAGCCTTTTTTCTGCACACTGATCGGCCATTTACTGCCAGTGCACTTGCTCTGAGAAATTATTTTCTTGAGTTGGCGCCTGAAAGTACATTTGCCCGGCTGATTGATGGAGACCTTAGGCAAAAGTTTGTTTACCCCCGTATCCAGTTTACGGTTGTCAAACAGGAACCCGTCGTAGTAGGCATAAATGAAGCTATCGAAGTCGTTCGTGAATTTGTCAATCGCGTCAGGTATATCTCCGTTTCATTTATCAACTGGTCGGTAGAACAGGTTGATGAGCAGACCAGCTCGGCCATTTTCGAAAAGGCTGATAGCATTTATAACTATGAATTGCTGAATCCCTGGGTTGCCCTCACTGAGCACCATTTTACAAAGTATAAATACTTTTATGGCTCTGAAAGAACGGGATATCTGAATAAAATCCTCACGAAGAATATCCTGTTTCTCATACGTGAGTTTTCTGAGTATGCCGAATTTAAGGTTACCTGCCGAGTGCGTATGAATGGCTTGAAGCCAATGATAGACGAGCGCTTGCAGGCCGGACTTTTTACTGGTGATTTTCAGACAAACGTTCGTCTGCCAGATTATATCGGTATGGGAAGTGCAATCAGCCGTGGTTATGGCACAATTCGCCTTATTAACTCGTTCAGAAAAAAGGCGCCCAAAGGACCGGAAATGGAAGTGAATGGAAATTTGATTACAACACCGCTCCAGCCCTATCAGCCTAAATAAATCAGTAAAAGGATAAAAAGGATTTAAAGGATGATTTTAGATAGGATTAAACACAATAAACGGAGCGCTGAATGAAACGCATATTAGTTGTTGATGATGATGAACAGATTGTAAGGGCAATTCAAAAAATCCTGACCCGCAATGGTTATGAAATCACTGTGGCAGAAGATGGGCTTGATGCTATGCGCAGATTAGAAGATGACTCTTTTGATATGATTATCACGGATATCATAATGCCCAATAAAGAGGGTCTGGAGCTTATTGCTGAGATTTATAAGATCAGTCCGTCACTGCCCGTCATTGCAATCAGCGGGGGCGGCAAAATGCCTTCCAGTATTTATCTGGACGTTGCTGATAAAATTGGCGCTTATGCTACCCTACGCAAACCATTTCGGGCAGACGAGCTGCTATCTGTCGTTAATCAGTTTTTTTCAGTGTCTTAAACGTTTTTCTGCGGTGTTTTTCTTCTTTTTGAGTCAAATTATTTTATACGACAATCTGTTTCTTAAGATTTCTGGGTTTGCTCGGTCATGAAGTTTTTTCTCCAAAAGGAGTCGGATGGTGCCAGAGCCGCATTGCTGGAAACAGACCATGGTAAAATAGAAAGCCCTGTTTTTATGCCAGTGGGAACTCACGCCACAGTCAAAGCCCTGAGCAATCGTGATCTAGAAATTTGTCAGGCTCAGATAATCTTGGGAAATACCTACCACCTCTATCTCCGTCCAGGTATGGACTTGATGCGAAAAGCCGGTGGACTCCATTCTTTCATGAATTGGCATAAACCAATACTGACGGATTCTGGTGGCTTTCAGGTCTTTTCTCTGGCGCATCTGAGAAAAATAAAGGGGGATAGCATTACATTTCGCTCCCATATTGATGGCAGTCTTCATCACTTTTCACCGCAGCATTCCATAGAGATTCAGCGGGATTTAGGCAGCGATATCGTGATGGCTTTTGATGAATGCACGCCCTATCCATGCAGCCGAGAGCAGGCTCGCCATTCTCTGGAGCTGACTCATCGCTGGGAAAAAGCTTCTCTGGAATATTTTCACGAGTCCAAAGCAAGATATGGACATTCTCAAGCCTTATTTGCCATTGTGCAGGGCAGTGTTTATGAAGATTTAAGAACGGAATCAGTTCAATTTCTCAGTGAATTGTCTTTTGATGGCTATGCCATCGGCGGGCTGGCTGTGGGTGAACCCAAGGCAGAGTTGCTGCATTTGACAGCATTTACGGCAAAACAGCTACCCAAGGATAAACCCCGCTACTTGATGGGCGTGGGAAAGCCTGAAGATATTGTGGAAGCCATCGCCCGGGGTGTTGATATGATGGACTGCGTTTTGCCGACTCGCAATGCCCGCAATGGCTCTTTGTACACCTGGGCCGGAAAAATGAATATCAAGAAGGCTGAGTTTCGCGATGATTTCAGGCCCCTTGATGAAAACTGCACTTGCTACACCTGCCAGAACCATAGCCGTGCTTATCTGCATCACCTTTACCGGGGTAAAGAGATTAGCGGCCTGTATCTTAATTCACTGCATAATATTCATTTTTTCCTGGAATTGACTCGTAAAGCAAGACAAGCTATTCTGAGGGGGCAATTCGGTTTATTTTACAATGATTTTCGGTCCCACTATCCGATAGAAGCAGACCATAGCGAGGTGAATATTCTCCATCGAGAAAAACGACGGGAAAGGCATCTGACAAGAGATAAGCAAAACAAATGACAGCAGACCTGATTTTTAGCAAAGCCGGAAAAATGGTTCGCTTTGTCGAAAGAGTGAATCGTTTTATGATGATTTGTGAAGAGGATGACGGATCTGAGCTCTCAGTTCACCTGGCTGACTCGGGGCGGCTGAAGGAATTGCTGATGCCTGGCGCGGAGCTCTTCATTGAAGAGGCCGACAATCCTGCCAGAAAAACCAGATACACAGCTTTGATGGTGAAGCATGAGACCCGTTGGGTTGGCATCAACAGCACAATCCCCAATAAACTGGTGCGGCAATCATTATTAGAGAAAAAAGTTCCGGGTCTGCCAGGATGGTCAATGCTTAAAGCTGAATATGCTCTTGGCCGAGAGCGCTTCGATTTTCTTCTGGAAAAAGATGGCGTAAAAATGATTTTGGAGGTAAAAGGAGTATCTCTGCTTGAAAATGGCATCGCTCTCTTTCCAGATGCCGTCACTGCAAGGGGTGCACGTCATGTCAGACATCTGACTGAATTGTCTCGCCAGGGCAGAGCCGCAGGAATCTATTTTGTCATCCAGCGGGATGATGCCATAGCCTTTGCTCCGAACAGGCTTCGTGACCCGATTTTTTCCGAGGCGATAAATGAAGCATTGGAGAGTGGTTTGAAGGTATGGGCTCACAGTTGTCTGCTTATGCCCGATAAAATTCTGTGGCAATCTCCTGTGCCTTTTATCAGCGCCATGGGTACTCAAAATGTTTAGAGTAATCACTTTCTTGCTGACGTTATTTTTGATGCTCTATACCGGATGCGCATCTCAGCAGGCCCCTGGCGGAGGTCCTGAAGATAAGACTGGGCCGCTACTGGTGGCACAGACCATTGTTGATGGCGCCACCGACCTCCAGCCAAATGAAAATTTAATATTCCATTTCAGTGAGGTTTTAGACCCCTTATCAGTAAAAAAAGCGGTGACCTTGTTTCCTCTGAATAGAACTGAGATCGAGGTGAAGGTTCGCAGAAATCGGGTGATTATCAAGCCCAAACCGGCTTGGGATGAGAGTCTGATATACCTTCTGCTCCTGGACCGGTCAATAAGTGATCTGAGAAGAAACAATACGCAATCGCCCCTGAGCCTGGCATTTTCTACCGGAAAAAAAATACCCCAAACCCACTTGAGCGGCTATGTTTCTGGTTTAAAAAAAGGTGAAGAGGCGACGATTATATTAAGCCAAAGCGCAGATTCCCTTTATCAAAAGGTTTTATATCGCACACAAGCAAACGAATTTGCTTTGTGGTCGCTAAAAAGAGTTCCGGAAGGCGTCTATTATT
>DSDE01000481.1 GCA_011049095.1 Fidelibacterota bacterium | reverse complement strand
TTTCCACGTCTCCCACCTTCAGGCAGAATCTTCCCCGAATTTGTGACAGCCCCGGTCACTGAGCTGCGCCGCACTGAGCTTGTCGAATGTGTCGAAGTGCGGTCACTGAGCGGAGTCGAAGTGTTGCTTACTTTTGTATCAAGCCAAATTAAGAAGAAAACGACTTATGAAACACAGGCATATTTTGGGGATTAAACGGAAAATTCTTGAATCTAATCTGTTAACTCATTATAAATAATGTGCTGATATTTGCTTTTTTGATTATTTAGGACAGCAGTGATCGCATATATATTTTTACTTGCCTTTTTCAGCTCGCCTGTCAATAAAAAACCATTGCCCTTCTACAGACTGAAATTTGTTTACCAAAAATCTGAAATACAAAATGTTATCTTATTGATTATAAGTATCTTATATCCTGACACCACTCAACTTGGGATAAAAACCTGACCCATTCCCAGAACGAACTTTCAGAGGTGGTTCACAAGCAGGGAATCTTTTTCTCGAATATCCTTTTTGATCGCTATGTAAATATCTGGGATTTGGATAAAACGCCGATGATTTTTGAAGCGGGACAAAAAACCCTGGAAGCAAATAAAGAAGAACTGCTGAGTCTGATTCCCAATTTTATAACGGAACGCATATAGAATAGCCTTTTCTCCAATTTTTTAAACCCTCAGATCCCTTTGGATAAAAGCTGTCTCGCTCCATTTTTTCCCACTCTGATTTTTCAGTGATTTGGTTTTTTCTCCTTATTTCTTAAATTTCGTCATAATGCAAAGGGCACAAGTGGACAATTTCTCAAAAAAACAGAAACTCTTACTGGCATTGACACTCATCATATTTTTATTTGCTGCGGGGCAGGCTGATGAAGTCTCCCTTGATTCGGCGCTGGCCAGCATCAAATCGCAGTATTCTCTCGTGGGAATGTCCGTAGTTGTAACTAAGGGCGATTCGGTGGTCTATAGCCAGGGCTACGGCAAACGGGATATCGCTCGGAATCTTCCGGTGGACAGTAAAACGGTTTATCGCATCGCTTCCATCAGCAAAAGCATCTCGGCATTGGCCTTGATGCAGCTTTACAGCCAGGGACTTTTTGAGCTGGATGATGATGTGAGCAAACACCTGGGCTTTACATTGAAAAATCCCCATTTCCCAACTCAAATCATCACGATGGAGCAGATTATTTCTCACACAAGCAGCCTTCGTGATGGCAGCGGATATTCGGCTTTTCTCGCCAAATCCTATGCACAAAATCCGCCGCCGGCCATCAGTGAACTCCTGACTCAAGGAGCTAACTCCTACACCAGCGACATGTTCAGCAATAGCCAAAGCCCTGACAGCCGCTATTTTCAATATGCCAACATCAATTACGGAATAGTGGGGACTTTGGTGGAAAAACTTTCCGGCAAACGCTTCGATAGCTATTGCCGGGAGCAAATTTTAGAGCCTTTAGGACTCAATGGCAGCTTCAACATTCAGGATATAGAAAATATCAACGACGTGGCCGTCCTCTATCGCAAATCCGGCATAAACTGGAATCCGCAAGCTGATAATTACAGTGGCCAGATGCCAACTCCCAGAGACCTGAGCGGCTATGAAATTGGCAGCAATGGCCTAATCTTTGGCCCTCAGGGCAGCCTGAGGATTTCCGCCCAGGACCTGGCAATGCTAATGCTTAGCTTTCAAAATAACGGTTTGGTCAATGGCGTCAGACTTCTGCCTGACAGTATTGCTATTAAGATGAAAGAATCCGGTTGGAACTACAACGGCAGCAATGGCAACAATTATTACGGCATTTTCAATCATTACGGCCTGGGGCTCAGCAAAACTAACGCACTGCTTCAAGGTGAAAATTTATGCGGACATCCAGGTGAAGCTTATGGCCTCGTCAGCGATATGTATTTCAGCAGCGATGAAGACTATGGCATCATTTTTGTGACCAATGGGGGCCTCTGGGGAAATGGCTCATACAGTGGCTGGTATAACGTGGAAGAAGCTGTTTTCACCGCCTGCCACAATGAATTAGCCTCTTTGGGACTTACTGCTATCAACCGTGCCTGGCCGGTAGATTTTGCTCTGGAACCGGCTTTTCCCAATCCTTTTAATGCCTCGGTAAATATCAGCTTCACTCTTTCCAGCTTCAGCCACGTGACGCTGCAAATCATTGCTGTGGACGGACGCACCGTAGATACACTCATAGCTGAGCCCAAAAGCGCCGGGCGCTACACTTTCGTCTGGGAGCCGCAGCAAAGCCCCTCCGGAGTCTATTTCTGTCTATTGCATACCGAAAATGGTCAAAGAGCGCTGCAAAAAATAGTTTTGCTGAAGTGACAGCCGTATCAATGCAAATATTTTAAATCAAGCGCCTCGATTGCAGGATAAATGAAGGTAAAAATCTATGAAACTTTTAGAGTATAGTGACCTTAACAAAAGCGGCCTGCAGACGCAGTATAAGCGAGTGATAAAAAACTTGCAGGATGGCAATTTCGCCGGAGCGGATGTTAAAAAGATGGCAACTAAAGGTCTCTACCGGGCAAAATTGGATGACAGTAACCGCCTTCTTTTCAGTCTGGGTCATCATCAGAATCAAATCGTCATTTTAGTCCTGGATATTATACGCAATCACCAGTATGAAAAATCAAAATTTCTGCGGGGCGCCGTCATTGATGAAAAGAAGCTCCAGCCCTTTAATAAGCCGGAGCTTTCAGAAGACCGGACACCACTGGTTTATATTAATCCCAATAATTCTCATTTTCGGATGCTGGATAAAATCATCTGCTTTGATCCGGAGCAGGAAGATATCTATCTGCACCGCCTGCCTTCTATCGTTATCGGACCGGCTGGCAGCGGCAAAACGGCAGTTATTCTGGAAAAGATGAAAACAATGCACGGCCGCATTCTCTATGTGACGCTTTCGCCTTATCTTGCCGAGAATAGCCGAAATATATATTATAGTCATCAGTATGAAAACGAAAAGCAAGAGATAAATTTTCTCAGCTTTCGGGAATTTATCGAAACCATTCGTGTACCGGTGGGGGAAGAAGTGAGCTTCCAAAAATTTTCCTTTTGGTATGGCCGCATTCCCAAAGTACAAAGACCGGCGGAAGCGCACCGGCTCTATGAGGAATTTCGCGGCGTCATTACCGGCAGCACCATTGACAAGGCTTTTCTCAGCCGCAAAGACTACCTTTCGCTGGGTGTGAAGCAATCTATCTTTCTTGAAAATGAACGTTCGGCGATTTATGACTTTTTCGAGAAATATCGAAACTTTCTCTATGAAAATAAACTTTACGACCCCAATATGCTGGCCTTTGACTATCAGGCGCTGGCCACACCCGAATATGATTACGTGGTGGTTGACGAGGTGCAGGACATTACCAATATTCAGCTTTTTCTTATTTTGAAAACGCTGATTCGACGGGAAAACTTCATTCTTTGCGGCGATTCTAATCAGATCGTTCATCCCAATTTTTTTTCCTGGAGTCAGCTTAAGACTATGTTTTACGCTGAAAAACAATTAGAGGGGCACAAAATTACCCGCATTCTCCAGAGCAATTTTCGCAATACACAGCGCATCACCCAGCTTGCCAATGATATTATCCGCATCAAACACGCCCGCTTCGGCGCCATTGACCGTGAAAGCAGCTACCTGATGAAGAGCCTGTCGGCATTCGCAGGGCAGATTCACCTGCTGAAAGACAATCCCCGCCTTAAAAAAGAGATCAATGACAATACACGCAATTCCACAGAATATGCCGTTTTGGTAATGCGCGACGAAGATAAACTCCTTGCCCGGCAGCATTTTGAAACACCGTTGCTTTTCAGCATTTTAGAAGCCAAAGGGCTGGAATATAAAAATGTCATCCTGCTCAATTTCATCTCCGGAGAAAAAGAGAATTTCCAAAACATCATTGATGGTGTTGATGAAAATGAGCTGAATGGCACATTGGTCTATAAACGAGCCGGCGATAAGCGCGACAAATCCTTGGACATCTATAAGTTTTTTATTAACAGTCTGTATGTGGGTATTACCCGCGCTGTTGAAAATCTTTTCATCCTGGAAAACAATCCCCAGCATCCCTTTATCCGTCCGTTAAAGCTGGGCGCCGCTCGAGAGGCAATCAAGGTAGAATCTCGTCAATCCAATATGGAAGAATGGCAGGAAGAGGCGCGAAAACTGGAGATGCAGGGCAAAATCGAACAAGCGGAGCAAATTCGGGCGAAAATTCTAAAAACTCAGCCAGTGCCGTGGAAATCTATGGATGAGCCGTCAGTGAAAAAATTAAGCAAAGAGATTATGAGCAATCCGCAAATCATTTTAAAACAATGCAAACTCCTTTTTGAATATGCTGTAATCAATGATTATCCGCTTATTCTTTTGCTGCTCTCACTGCGAGGTTATGACAAAGCCCGACCCATTGCCGCCTATCGTAATTTTAAGGTACACATCAATGACGGACTGGTTTTTCAGCAAAGCACCAATCTGATTCAGCGCGACATGTCGGAAATACGCACCAGCAATATTCAGATAGCGCTACAGAAAGTCAAAAAATACGGCGTTAACTATCGTTCCGAACACCATCTGACACCGCTCATGCTGGCAGCTATTGTTGGCAACAGCAAGATGGCGGCCGAGTTGATTCGCCTGGGCGCCGATTCACAGTTGATAAATAATCACGGTCTAACAGCCTGGCAAATCGCTTTCCATCGAGCCCTCAACAATAAGAAAGGAGCTATTGAAAGCTTTGCCCGGATTCACAGACTGATAGCCTGGCCCTATATTCGCCTGAAAATTGACGATAAGCTAGTGAAAATTGATATTTCTCAAGGGGAATTTCTCCTCTATCACTATTTCTATATCAATCTGCAGTATGTCTTTATTGAGAATCGGGAAATCACAGCGCCGATGCTGACAGAAGCCTTCAGCAGGATTCCTGATTCTGTCATTCCGGCTTATCGCAAGAAGCGGACATATATCTCGTCGCTCCTTTCAAAAAATGAAATTGAAAGTAGCAATCCGCGGGGTAAAAAACTCTTTATCCGGCAAAATCGCGGCGAATACATTTTGAATGATGCCATTTTTATTGATTATAAAAACAAGTGGCTCCCGGTGATGGCACAGCTTAATGAGGATATCATGGAAATCCTCTTTCACACGATGCGCTCATAAAACAGATTAGCTTTAGCAAAACTTAAAATTATTTCGAAAAAGACAAGTTTTTGAGCCACGAATAAGTGATTTTCCACAATTGAAAAACGCTTATAAGATCATATACCCATCATCTCCTCAGCCTGATTTCTCGCAGCGATTGCAATTTTTTCGATGGCATGTGTATCTAAAAGCTGATCTATTGTGATTTTCTCAAAAAAAGACTCCAGCAGGACCTGTGCAGAGCGCCAGATCAGACTGACATTGCAGTGTGGAATGTGTCGGCAGACGGACTTTTCACCGGCATGGCGAATGCAAAATTCACTGTCATAAAGTTTGCCGCCGATGGCATTCAGGACTTCCTGCACGGTAATTTTTTCGGAAGAGCGCGCCAATAGATAGCCGCCATGCTTACCGCGGGAGCTTTCAATAATGCCATGAATCCGCATTTGCCGCAGCACTTTGGCTACCTGATGCTGTGAAAGTCCTTCGCGTTGACTTATTTCCGGAATTGTTAGCCCGTCAAGGCCATTTTGTCCGGCAATTTGCAGCAAACAACGAAGGCTGTATTCTTCCTGAGAACTAAAGCGCATTAAAAGATGCCAAGCTGGAGTTTTGCTGCTTCGCTGAGCATATCCTGATTCCACATCGGCTCCCAGACCAGATTCACCTCCACTTTGGGAATGCCGGGCACCTTTCGTACCTGTGTGGCCACATCAGCCACGATATTTTCAGCGATGGGACATGTGGGCGCTGTGAGGGTCATATCAATAAAAACAATCTCCTCGGTGATGCTAATATTATAAATCAGACCCAAATCATAGACATTCACCGGAATTTCCGGGTCATAGACAGTTTTCAATGCTTCGATAATTTTCTTTTCCAGTTTTTCCCGTTTTTTTTCATCCATATTTTACTCCGTTGAAACGGTTTCATTTTTTTGCTCAAGGGCATTTATTAAGGTATGCCAGGCGAGGCTGGCACATTTCACCCTTGAAGGGTAATCTCTCACCCCAGCAAAGACTGCCAACTTTCCAAGAGCTTCCAGGCTGGCTTCATCCTGAATTTCACCGCGAATCACCTTGAGAAAATCATCAATAAGAGCTTTGACTTCAGCGATGCTTTTCCCTTTAACCATCGTGGTCATAATGGAGGCGCTGCTTTGAGAAATAGCACAGCCCTGCCCTTGAAAGCCAATCTCGATGATTCTTTCAGCATCCCGCTTCAGGGTAATATTAATTTGGTCGCCGCAGAGGGGATTATAGCCTTCTGCAAGGGCATCAGGGCGCTCTACCGCCTTGAAATTGCGGGGATTTTTATTATGATCGAGAATAATCTGCTGATAAAGTTCATTGATTTGAGACATCAGGCAAAAACCTTTCTGACTTTGTGCAATGCTTTGACCAGGGCGTCAATCTCGCCGCGCGTGTTATAAAGCGCCATAGAAGCGCGGGTGGTGGCAGGCAGGCCAAAGCGGCGCATAACAGGCTGAGTGCAGTGATGACCGGTGCGGACTGCCACGCCCTCCTGATCGAGAATGGTGCCAATATCGTGTGGGTGAATGCCTTTCAGCGAGAAGGAAATTATTGCGCCTTTCTCTTTGGCATTGCCGATGATGCTCACACCAGGCGCTTCTGAAAGCGCCTCTGTTCCGTATTGCAGCAAATCATGTTCGTGGCGCAAAATATCATCCCAGGAATACTGAGAAATCCAGCTAATGGCTGCGCTGAGCCCTAAAGCGCCACTGATATTGGGAGTGCCGGCTTCAAATTTCATCGGCACATCATTAAATTCTGTCTTATCAAACGTCACATTGAGAATCATATCACCGCCGCCATGATAGGGGGGCATCTTATCAAGAATATCACGCTTGCCGTAAAGGGCGCCTATTCCAGTGGGAGCAAACATTTTGTGTCCGCTGACGGCATAGAAATCACAGTCAATATCCTGCACATCCACCGGAATATGGGCTGCTGCCTGCGCGCCGTCCACCATTATCAAAGCGCCGGCATTGTGAGCCATCTTGGTCATCTCTTTGACGGGATTGATGGTTCCCAGAGAATTGGCCATATGGACGACAGAGACCAGTTTCACCCCTTCTGCAAGAAGCTTTTGATAAGCATCCATATCAATTTCGCCGTCATCGGTGATGGGAATTATTTTCAGGAGAATGCCGGTCTGCTGCGCCAAAAGCTGCCAGGGGACGATATTGCTGTGATGCTCCATTTCGCTGATAAGGATAGTCTCCCCGGGTTTCACATTGGCTTTCGCCCAGGTCTGCGCTAGCAAATTCACCGCTTCTGTAGCGCCGCGAAGAAAGATAATCTCCTCATCCTGAGTCGCATTAATAAAGAGCCGCAGCTTTCGTCTTGCGGTCTCGTAGGCATCGGTACTGCGTTGACTGAGAAAGTGAACACCCCGATGAATATTGGCATTGAGCCGCTCATAGTAGCCGGTGATGGTGTTGATGACATTCTGCGGCTTCTGGGTAGTGGCGGCATTATCCAGATAAACAAGGGGATG
>DSDE01000349.1 GCA_011049095.1 Fidelibacterota bacterium | reverse complement strand
CTTTGGGAGGAGGTGGAAAATGAATTTGGCAGCACTGACTTTATCTATATTGCTTTTGGAAAAATGGGAGAATCCCTTTATGCACCTGAATTATTCGCAGCAATGTGGGATCTTTGCCAGGCTTTGGAAAAGCAGGAGATGGTGGCAGAGGTCCTTTCACTTGTGACAAGCAAGCGAATGGACAGCGAGGCCGGCGGCTTTATGAATGTAGCTGATCTTGTTCCGCAAAGAGAGCTTTCTCCAGAGGATTTAATCAGTATAAAAAGCTATCTGGACACTCACCCCACAGTTAAAAAACGCTTTATCGGTGAAAATGAAGTCTTTATGAACCTTTTGGTGCGGCCAGCACCGGAGCGCAAACTTGATAGTTTTGCTGAGAGTGTTAAAGAGACATCCAAAATGATTCTTAAGGATTATGATATCCATTTTGGCGGTATGCCCTACATCACCGGCATTATTCCTTCTCTAATTATGCAGGATGTGCGGCTTTTGGTCATACTGGCCTTTGGTTTTATGATTTTAGTGCTGCTGCTCAATTTCCGTAGTCTGGTGGCGCTTCTCAGTGTGCTTTTTACTACGCTATTGGCGATGTTGGCAATGGTGGGTTTTCTGGCTTATGCGCATCATTTCACCGGCTCCGATAAATTTCTATTTAGCCTGCTGAATAGCTCTATGCCCATCATTCTCCTGACAATTGCCAATTCTGACAGCGTTCATTTTCTCAGCCATTTTTTCAGAAATTACCGAAAAAGCGGCGATCGTGACATAGCCATTCAAAAGGCAATGTCCGAACTCTCTCTGCCTATTATTGTTACCAGCGTTACAACCATTCTGGCTTTTGGAACCCTGGTGACTGCACCCATAACCACAATGGTAGGCTACGGACTTGCCATTGGATTTGGTGTTTTTTGGGCGCTGATTCTCTCGCTGCTGCTGGTGCCTTCGATTCTCCATCTGAGAAACTGGGATAAGCAGAGCGATACAATCCGCCGTAAAAGCATTCTCGAGCATAGCATTAACGCTTTTGGGAATATGGTGGCGCGGTATCCTTATCGTACTTTTTGGACGGGTTTTGCCGTGGTATTTATCAGTATATATGGGGTCTTCCTGGTGCGGGTTGAGGTCAATTCGGTGGATTTTTTCGATGATGAGAGTGAAGTGAAGCAAAGCATCCTCTTTATGGATGATTTTATGATTGGCTCTATGAATCTGACGACTATCGTAGAAGGTGATATTCTCCAGCCTCAAAGTCTGCGGAAAATGGAGGAGATGCAGCGCTTTCTGGAGAGCAAAGAGCGGGTTACCATGAGTATGTCTATTGTGGATGTCATCAAGCAGATGCATCGCGTTGTGATGGATGATGATCCGGCTTTTGAGACCATTCCCGACACCGTGGATAAAGTCAATAACCTTTTTACGCTATACAGTATGTCAGCAGACCCTGAAGATTTTGCTTCGCTTATTGATTACAATTATGAAAAAGCGCTGATCGTCACACAGATGAAATCTATGAGCACCGATGCCGTCTTGGATATTGTTAATGATATGGAAAGCTATATTGAGGAGAATATGGGCGAGCTGCAGATAAAATTCTCTAGCACCGGTATGCTGATGTTTATGAAGGACTTTGTGAAATTAGTCCTTCAGAGCTCTTTTATTAGCATATTTGCCGCAACTTTCCTCATCGCTGTTGTCGCTTCTCTCTTTTTTCGGCATTACCGCTGGGGATTGCTGGCTATTATTCCTCTGACCGGGGCGATTATAATCAATTTCGGACTAATGGGGCTCTTTGGTGTGGAGCTCAATCATATTATCGGTTTACTTACCTCCATTATTATTGGCGTAGGCGTGGATTTCGCTATTCACTTTATTGCCCGTTTTAAACTCGAGGCAAAGAGCAAAATCAAAACAGAGGAGCTGATGCATCGCACGATTTCTGATGTTGGCTATCCCATTTTTCTCGATGTCATGTCTAATCTGGGTTTCCTGGCGCTGATCTTTTCTGTTTTTCAGCCTCTGAAAGCGATGGGAATGCTGGCCTCTTTCTCGATGATAAGCACCGCGATGGGAACGCTGGTTCTTTTGGCGCCGATTATGCACTTTTTCAGAAAAGGGCTGAGGAAAACAGCGTTGACGAAGCAGGACTTGGGAGCTAGGAGATAGCTTGCCCCGTGAAATGCGACACTTGCGTAATGGAATACGACAAGGGACTATATTCCATCAGGGACGGAGCCTATTCCACAGGGGGAGACGGGAAAATGGGGGAAAATCGGAGCTTTTTCACCATTGTTTAGCCGCGATTTCATCAAGAAAAAAAAAGGAGAATAAAATGAAAGTTTTCGCGCGAATCATCATTTTCTCATTGCTGGCAGCGGCGTCATTGCCGGCGATGAACGGTCGGGAGCTTGCAGAGGCGCTGGATGCAAAAGCCAAACCCAAAGATAGCCGCGCCACATTGACGATGACATTGACCAATAAATCGGGAAAAAGCCAGACCAAAGAGCTGCGATCTCTCGGAATTGATAATAACCGTAAGCAGATTATCTGGTTTCTCGCGCCGGCTCGGGATAAGGGCGTGGCATTTCTAAAAATTGAGCGCCTTAACAAAGATGATGAAATGGTCCTCTGGCTGCCGGCTTTCAAAAAGACCCGCTATATCCGTTCATCTGATAAAGCTGATAATTTTATGGGCAGTGATATGAGTTATGAGGATATGAGCAATCGAGAGCTGGATGATTATGATTACAAAATCATCGGCGCTGAATCTCTTGCCGCTGTGGAATGTTTCATTTTGGAAAGCATTCCCAAAGCGGAGGCAGAATCATCCTACAGCAAAATTATCACCTGGGTTGCTAAGGAGAAGCTCTTGCCCATTCAGGAGCATTTCTACAATCAGAAAGGAGAGCTTTGGAAGGTGAAAACTATAGAATTCACTAAAATAAAAGATTACGATTTTCTGAAAAGTATCATAGTAAAGGATTTGCTCAGCAATCACAGCACCGAACTGAAGATGAAAGATGTGGAGCTTGACGGTGGCCTGGATGAGACGATCTTTCAGGAGAAAAATCTTCAGCGCAATCCGATGTGAGGCATTCTCTATGAAAACGAAAACACTCTTTTTAATGATCTTTGCAAGCGTCTTAGTGGGTGCAGATTTTCAATACGGCGGGGAAATCTATCCGCTTCTGCGCTGGCAATGGCACGATCAAAGCGAGCTGGAGCTGCCTTTTCGGGCGATGAATGTCAATCTTGATCTGGCTCACGGCAATTGGGAATGGAAAACAAGCGCCGCAATAGAAAGCCGTTGGCAAGATTATCAGAGCAGCAAAGCCACTATTCGGGAAAGCTATCTCCAATGGTTTCCCCGATTTGGTGATCTGCGCATCGGGCGGCAGATTCTGGTCTGGGGCTATGCCGATCAAAATAATCCCACCGACAATATCAATCCCTTTGACTTCTATTATCTTTTTGAAACCGGAATCGAGCGCAAAAAGGCGCTTTGGAGCGGCGCATGTACTTTTAATCTGGAAAAAATCATCATTGAGGGCATTGTCAATTTTGAGCATCAGCCGCACACTTTTCCGCTGAATGAAGCAGATTTTCCAATCAATCTCCCTAAAGCAAGCCCAGCCGCTTTGCCAATGACAATTAATCCCTTTGAAGAGGCTCTTGCACCGGAAAGTCCCCAGGAATATGGCCTGCGTCTGCGGGGCAAGATTTTAGAAAGCGACTTTTCCGTCAGTTATTTCAGCGGCTTTGACCGGATTCCGCAGCTTCTGGCCATTGAAAGCTCCGCCACTTCATTTCCGCCGCTTAAAGCCACTTTTGCTTATCGCAAAACAGAGGTCTTTGGGCTCGATTTTTTTCGCTTTTGGGGAGACATAATATTGCGGGGCGAAGGCGCACTCTATCTTACAAAAAATTCTCTCTCTGGTGAAAGAGCCATTGATTGGGATGGCCGCTACCTGCAGTATGTCCTCCAAGCGGAATACACTGCGCCGGCGGATATTATGCTCACCGCTCAGTATATGGGCAAAAAGATACTGAAAGCACAAGGTTTTGCTTTGCCTGCTGATTTTGATCCTGCCGACCTGATGAATCCCGCAACTTTAGAGGAGACGGTGGACAAGCTGCGAAAAGCCCGAGATCTGGGTGAAGATTTTTTACCGGGAATGGGATTGCCCTTTCTGGGTTTTATGAAACAAGCCATTTCCCTCAGCGCCAGCCGTTGGTGGCTTAACGATTGCTTGGAAAGCAAAGCAATGACGATGATTAGCGGTGATGCCGAAGGCGCGCTTTTAGGATTGAGTCTCGATTACATTCTCAACGACCATTTTTTACTAAAAGGCGCTATAAGCCAATTTCAGGGCTGGAAAAGCGACTCTTTTTTTAAAAATATGAAAAATTTTTCCCACATAAGCCTTGGGTTAGAATTTAGCTTTTAGCCCAAAAACCGCGAATTGAGTTGTGCTCCAGCCACCTTTTCTTGACTCCTATTTCAGATAGATCATTTTTTTTACGTCATTGAAATCAACGCTGCTGACTCTGTAGAAATAGACACCATTGGCCAATTGGTAGGTCTGCGGCACAAAGGCGAAACGGTGATAGCCGGCGGGCATTTCGCCATCAAAGAGAATCGCCACTGCCTGGCCGGTAAGGCTGTAAAGAGTGAGGCGAATATGGCTTTGCTGCGGCAGCGCCAGCGGTATCTGTGTCACCGGATTGAAAGGATTGGGGAAATTTTGTCCCAGCTCGAAATGCTGGGGAATTTGTCCGTCGAGGCTGAGCCACCGTTGACCCACACCACTCAGGAGCACTGTATCGGCGACATTTTCTCCATTATGGGGAATGATGAGTGCAGCAAGCTTTTCCCCTTCTATTGTTGGTATAAATCCCAGAACAAAGAGATGCCGCTCATCAGGCAGGAGTATGAGACTATCAGTAAAAGTGCCGGCATAAATGGCAAAAGAAGCGCTCTCGTCGTCGAGAAAAACCGGATAAAGCGTCAAATCTCCGTTGCCGCTGTTGCTGATATAGATGCTATCCAGCGCAACGCTATCGAGAAATACTTCACCAAAATTCAATGAATCAGCAGTCAATTGGGCTATGCCTATGACACCTTCACCAGTTAGCAAAACAGAATCTGGCGAACTCTCTGCACTGTGTTCAATAATCAAATAAGCGCTGTGGATTACGGCTGTGCTTGGCAGAAAATCGATTGTCACAGTGTGCGATTTACCGGGAATAAGTTCAAGTTCTCCATCGATGAGACCGGCAGTGATGCTAAAATCCGAATCACCGGAAAGCGCGACTTGATTCAACAGCAGCGGTGCCTCCCCGCTATTGGTCAGAATCAAGCTGTCGCTTTTCACCCCGCCCACTTGAATTTCTCCAAAGTCCAGATTTTCCGGTGAAATGCCCAATTCAGGGACAACGCCGGCTCCGGTGAGGGTAAAAGAATTTGGCGAATCTTCGAAATTGCTGAAAAGCTGCATTTCACCGGCATATTGAATGGCTTCCAGTGGTGTAAAACTCACCGTGACGAAATGCTCAGCGCCGGGCTCTAAAATCAGGGGGTCACTAAACCCTCCGCCGCTGATACTAAAAAACTCAGCGCCTGATGCAATGAGAATGCTATCCAAACTTACGTTGACGTTTCCGCTGTTGCTGATGCGCAGAGTGTCAAGACCACTTTCGCCCAGAGGCAGATTGCCAAAAGCCAGATTTTGAGAATCAAAACTGAGCTGCCGCAGCAAGCCTGTCCCTTCCAAATGGATTAAATCCGGCGAACTAGGCGCATTGCTAAGGATGCTTAAACTTGCTGTGAGCGGTCCCATCGATTGCGGTGCAAACTGAACCAATAGTTGGTGAAATTCACCGGACTGCAAGGTAATCGGGCTGCTGACATTCCCTTCCACTATGGCAAAATGGGCACTTTTCACACTGATTTCTGTAGAATTGAGTGTCAGCGGCGATTCCCCGCTATTGAGAATCTGCACGCTGTCCACTTTTGTGTCGCCGATGAGACATTCCCCAAAAAAGAGCGAATCAGCAGAAAGGCTCAGCTCCGGGTCCGGCGGCAAAATCCCCCTGCCACTGACAGCCACATTGATGGTTTTATCCATTGTGTAAGGCTGCCACTGCCATTTCACATACATATTATTGGTATAAGTCAGCGTATCGGGCGGAGTGAATTTGAGAATAGTCCAGGCCGTATCTGCCGCGTTGGGCTCTAAATTTTGATTGCCGTACTGCCCGCTGTGAATTATCAATGGTGAATGATAGGGATCATCGAAACCATTATAAAAATGAAGCGGATAAAAGCCGCGGTTGGTATAAAAAATCGTGTCATAGACGGTGCTATTGATGTAGCTTTCTCCAAAAGCGACGGGATTTTTGGAAATATAGAACTGATCGGCTTTGCCATTGGTGTCAGTCTTCAGAATGCTGAGCTGCTCATCATATTTGGGTGAGGTGCCGACGTCCTTCATGGTCAGGTAGCCCCCGGCAATGAATCCGCCATCTTCTGCCTGAACCACAGAGTAGAGCCCATTCCAGCGGTCCCGGCCGCCGTAAGCGCGAATCCAGAGCTCCGTCATCGTGGTGTCATATTTCGCCAAAATGGAAGTCTGAGAGCCGCCATTACCTACGCGTCCGCCATAGCCAGCCACCACAAACTCATCATCAGAAACAGCAATGACGTCCCGGGGAATATATTCGCCGCAACTATTAAAATCAGCGACTCGGATTTCCTCACCTGTGGCGGTGAGCCGCTTGAAGTGTCCTTTGGGCTTTGTCTCGCAGCCACTCCAAAAAAGATCAATCGAAGCGACTACAATCAATTCACCGTTGGGAAGCTCGGTGATGCCATAACCAAGGTTCTTTTTTGCATTGGGAATTTTTCGGATCCAGACTCGTTCACCGGCAGAATTGACACGCACAACAAGCGTTGTTAAACGATGACTGGATGTTTCCTTATCATTCATATAGCCCACCAGGAGAATGTCGCCATTGGCAGCCAAAGCGGCATTGGTGATGTATTCATGCGTACCATAATGAATAGACTCCACCCATTCCATCTCACCGGTGCCTGTATTCAGCTTCTCCAGATATCCATCATACGTACCGCCGCTTTCAGGCGCGCCGCCATAATAGGTTCCCGCCACATAGATGGCATCGCCTGGCGAAACCAAAACCCTTGCCGGCTCATCGGCGCCTGTATTGCCGGTATGGTGCTGCCAGATCATATCGCCGTTTTCGCCACTGACGCGAATGGTCCACCAGTTGGCGCTGTTGCCTGCTCCAAAGCTTTTGGCCATTGCTAAAATTACATAAGAGCCATCGTTGAGCTGTTTGATGCTGCGCCCTTCGTCATCATAATCGCCACCATAGGTGCGTGTCCATAAAGTATCCCCTTTTGTATTGGTTTTAACCAATAAAACATCTCGATGGCCGGCCAATGTGGTGGTATAGCCAACAATGGCATAGCCGCCATCTGATGTGGGAATGGCTTCATAACCCCGCTCATTTTTTTGAACAGTATCGAAACAGCTATACAGCCCGTAGGCATATTCAAATTCCAAAGCATAGAGCCATCCGACACGAAATATTAAGATAGCTGCAAATAAATATTTTTTACACATCTTTTTCTCCGGTTTACTGTTTTTTATAAATCTAAGAATTTCTGAAGATGATTAACCTTTACAG
>DSDE01000361.1 GCA_011049095.1 Fidelibacterota bacterium | reverse complement strand
TGATTGGGGTCTAAGCTGGGAGCTGATCCGACGGGTTAGCGGTTTTGCAGATCGGTCAAAAGCCGTCATCAGCGCCTATCCCAATCCCTTTTCTCCCAGCCGGATGAATCTTTTTGAAGGCGATGGATACCTTCGCTTTCTATGTCAACTGCCAGAGGCCGGACGCGTCAGCATAGATGTCTTTGACTTCGCGATGAAAAAAGTTCGGTCTATAGCCTCTGAGCACAATGTCAGCCAGGGATACCATACCTATGTCTGGAATGGCCGCAACGGACTGAATGACATCGTTGCCAACGGAACCTATTTCGTCCGGCTCCAGTTTGAAGGCGGCGCTAATAATGCCACCGCTTGGACAAAAATCATTATATTGGAATAGATGATGAAAAAACCGACACTATTTTTGATGATTCTGCTATTGCCTCTTTCACTGGCTGCACTAGATACAGGCGGATATGCCGGCGCTTATCTGCGGATGGCTCAAGGCGCCAGAGCTATGGCAATGGGCAATAGCACAGCCTCCCTTCCCAACGATCTTGAGAGTGTATTTGAAAATCCCGCTATTCTGGCCAGCCTCGAAGACCGTCAGATGATCAGCGCTTTTCAGTTTTTGAGCCTCGATCGCTCGATGAATAGCCTGGCAATGGCCTTTCCTCTGCCACCAAGCGCCGCGGTGGCTGTAGGCTGGGTCCACGCCGGCGTCAAAGAGATTGAAGGCCGCAATGCCAGCAATCAGCTTACTGAGAATTACAGTAGCTCTCAGGATGCTCTTTTTCTCGCCTTTTCAAATTTTCTCAGCTCCTGGCTCAGTGCGGGACTGACAATTAAGGTCTTTTATGATCAGCTTCCAGAAGTCAGCGCCACCGGGCTGGGTATTGATGCCGGCATCTATCTGCAGCCTATGGAAGGATTGAGTTTTGCATTTGTAGCAAAAGATATCCGCAGCAATATCAGTTGGGATACTCGGAAGATTTATGATTTTGGCAGTCAGCGCACAGATACTTTCCCCCGCCAATATCTGCTGAGTGCCGCCTGGAATTATCAGCGCCGTCTGCTCTTCACCGGAACATTTAAAGGCAGTACTGATATTCTTCCCACCTGCCACATCGGTCTGGAGCTGCCGCTTCACGATATCTTAATTTTGCGGGGAGGCATTGATGGTCGCAGTCCTGTCGTCGGTATGGGCACCCGCTATGTGGTCTGGAAAAATATCCGGACACACATTGATTATGCCTTTGTATATGGCGCCGTCAATGAAGGCGTTTCCCATATCTTTTCATGGCGCTTTATCTTTTAGAAAGTGAGATTATCCGATGAAAAATATCATTATATCAACACTTATCCTGCTTCTGGGTCTGCCATTATCAGCCGCAGAAGCTATGAATATTCTGCTGATTCCATCTTCTCTGAGCCAAGCTTATCTTCCCCAGGCTCTGCCACCCCTTTCTCAAGACTCCCGACAATTTGAGCTGCTCTATTCTCAATGGTTATTTGACACCCACACAAGCAGTTTTTCCTGGCGCGGCGCCCATAGGTTGCTTCAAGCTCGCTTTCTCCAGAGTGGCGGCATTGAAGTCAGAGGTGAACAGCCTACAGATGAACCGGCAGCCCTGACTGACTATCTCTCGGCGGCGCTCTATTACGGACGTTGGCTCGATTGGCAGAACTGGCATTTTCATGGTGGCGCTAATATTCTCTATGAGCGACTTTGGTATGCCTCATCTTTTGGCATCGCAGCAGATTTCTCATTCTCAAGAGCGCTTTCAGAAAATCTCAGCCTGGGCGGCGGACTTCTTCATCTGGGGAAAATGAATACCCTTGATGATGATCCCACACCACTGCCAATGCGTGCCTTTGGCGGACTCGATTACAGCTACGATATCTTATCAATGTCTGTTTACGGGCTGCTTAATCGCGATGGAGAGCCTGGCGCAGTGATCCACAGCAGCTTTAAGCTAGTCAACGCCGCCAAACTAAATGCCTCCTACGCCACTTTTGAAAAAGCATTTATGGCCGGAGCCGATATCATCGTAAAAGAATGGACGCTTGCTTTCGGTTTTGTCTATTTTCAGGAAAATCTCCAAAGTCCCCTTCTGTTTTCTGTGCAGCGCTGATATGTTTTATCGATCATTCACAGCTATTCTCGCATCTCTCCTGCTGCTGGCAGCTTGTGATGATTTTCTCGGTGTGCGAGACCCGGAGCCGCCAATTCGAACCAATCCTCTTCACTGGACACCAGCCACTTCGCCGCAAATCCTTCTGACCAATATGGCTAATGCCTTTCAGTATCGGGAATATGAAACCTACATGCACTGCCTGGCCGACACCACACAATCGGGCCAAAGCTATCAGTTTATACCTTCTGCCCAGAGCAAGGTCCTTTATCCCGGTCGCTTTGATGGCTGGAATCTCAGCAGCGAACTTAATTATTTTCAGAATTTTCTCTCTGCTGTACCAGCCGACTCCCAGCTATATCTCATCCTCACCGAAGAAGAGCCCTACAGCGAAACGGGGGACACACTCAATTGTCAGCTTCTCTACGAAATCAGAGCCGGCCACACCCGCAGCGGCATACACCGTGAATTTCAGGGGCGGCTCACCTGGCGCCTCGTGAAAAATGCGGCAAATTACTGGGTTATCTGTCGCTGGGACGATGAATCGCTGCACCAGTTTTCTGGCTGGAGCGAACTTAAAGCTCTTTTTTGAGTGCCCAAAAATTCCAATGCAGATGAAAACGAAATCTTCCATAAAAAACACTGAGCCCCTTAATGCAGCCAAAAAGATTTAAGCGATGAAAAATAGACGAGGCAAATTTCTGGGCCTATTGATACTACTTGCCCTAAGCAGCGCCTCATTGTGGAGCTGCCGCAATATTTTTGCGCCTGAGCTGGGAGACCTGAGCAGCCACGGCGGACTCTATCGCTCTGAAATGAGAAGCATTGATGATGTCCTCAGCAATTTTCGTTATGCTTATATCTATCAAGACAGCCTGGTTTATGCCCGACTCCTGGACTCAGCTTTTACCTTTATCTACTACCTTCATGATGATCAGGGCGGCGGCGGACAGTATGCCTCCTGGGGAAAAGACCTGGAAATGAGAACAACCGCCGGCGTTTTTCGAACATTTGCCCCCATTGATCTTATATGGAATACAAGTCTGGACAGTAATTATTATCTCATTGAAAATGAGCAGCTCCTGCGATCACAAAAAAGCCGATTCCTTGAAGCCAATTTTGCCGATATGGCCAAAACCTTTCAACTCAACCTGGGCACGAATATCATTATTGTCGGGACGGCTATATTTGATTTTCGCCGTGATCCAATTGACAAACAGTGGCGCCTATATCGCTGGCGTGACGAGTCGGTGAAATAAAATGATTAAAAACCAAGACGATCAAGCTCTTTTGATAGTGTTTATCACTTTTTTAGCACTTGCCATGGGTGCACTGCTGCTGCGTTATCTCTGGCTCGATGTCACCCGGCAAGGCGAAAAAGCTCAGGCTGGCTACATTCTCGAGCACAAAATCATACCCGCCCTAAATGCCAGACCTTATAGATATCAGCAAAAAGGAAAGCTGATTCGCAGCGGAGACTATATACGTGGCGCATTTGTTTTTCCTTATGATGCACCCATCTCCCAGGAGCTACTCAGTTACCGGCGCTATCTGGAAATTCACGGCTTCTCAGTCAGTAGCTACTATGACAGCGATCTGGATAAATATCAGCTCCGCATTCAGCGCGACAATATAGAGATGGCCGTCTTAGACCTTTACCGCGGCCGTAAACAGGTGGCGGGACAGATTGCCATCATTATTGATGATTTTGGATATCGCTACGATGAGACGATTCTGGGTTTTTTAAATCTAAAGCCAGCGCTCACGGTCTCTGTCATTCCCGGACACCAATTTTCTCAGACATCAGCCCGCGCTGGCTGGGAAAAAGGCTGTGAAGTGCTCATTCATATGCCAATGGAGGCCATTCAGGATCAAGGCGATGGACGGGAACTTTATTATATCAGCATCCGTGACAATCACCGCCAGATCATGGAAACCGTGGAAAAGGCTACACGGGAAAATCCCTATGCCGTCGGAATGAATAATCATACCGGCAGCAGAGCCACGGCCCACGAAAAAACTATGAAAATACTCGCCAGAGCCATACAAAAACACAATCTTTTCTTCGTGGACAGCTACACCAGCGCCCAATCCATCGCCGAAATCACGATGCGCCATTACAATATTCCAACCGCAAGACGCGATGTCTTTCTCGACAATGAGCGCACTGTTGAAGCAACTCTGGAAAAACTAGAAGAGCTGGCCAAAATTGCTCTTGAAAATGGCTCAGCCATAGCCATTGGTCATTGCCATGCCAGCACCCTGAAAGCGCTGAAAATATTTTTGCCTCGTCTTGAATCTTATAATCTGGCGCTGGTTCCAGTGGCCAAACTACTAAAATGATAAAGCAAAAAAAATGGAATGGAGTCTAAAATGGCAAAACTTATAGCCCGAGTCTGGCGCGGCAATTATATCGAGAGTGTTCATGAAGCCATCGCCTCCGTTTACGATGAGACCGGAAAAGAAATTTTTTGCACCGGCGACCCCAGTCAAAAAAGCTTTCTACGCAGCAGCGCCAAACCATTTCAGGCGGCAACACTCTATACAAGCGGCGTCGCGGAAAAACTGCAGCTTAAGCCGGAATGGATTGCGATGGCCTGCGCATCCCACAATGGTGAACCCATTCACCTGCAGCAGCTAAGCGCCTTTCTTGCCCATATCGACCTGGATGAAAGCTTTCTCAAATGCGGGCCCCAGGCGCCTATGGCCTTTAATTACGGCTGGAAAGGTGAACGTCTCAAAGAATACGGACCCCTAACAAATAATTGCAGCGGAAAACACACTGCTATGCTGGCCATAGCCAAAGCGCTGAAGCTGCCCCTGGATAATTACCTCGATTATGATCATCCGGTGCAGCAGGCAATCATCAAAAATATTGGAAAATATGGAGAAATACACGACATACCCCTGGCGAGAGATGGATGCTCAGCGCCGGTTTTTTATGTATCTGTCTCTGTAATGGCAAAAATGTATCTCCATCTGGCTATGGGAAGCGACGAGGCAATGCGCCAGCTTTTCCAGATTATGAGTCGCTTTCCTTATCTCATTGCCGGATATGGCCGCTTTGATACACAACTAATGGAAGCGGCGCCAGGAAAACTGCTCACCAAAGTAGGCGCTGAAGGCGTTCAGGGATGTGCTGTAAGAATGCCCGACGGACGCCGTTTCGGCATCAATCTCAAAGTAAGAGACGGCAATAACCGAGTCAGCGGGCTGCTCCTCATCACGATTCTAAAGCAACTGAAACTCCTCTCTGATGCAGAATTATTGAGGCTGCAAAAATGGCAGATTATTCCCCTGAAAAACCATGCCGGACTCACCGTGGGTAAAATTGACGGGCAGATTATTGAATAATATATACGATACGAACAATCTGAAATGGATTATTCCTTTGCATAAAGCCAAACGAAACAATATCTTTGCGCCATGAATGACATACTGCGGCAAAAACTCATCCCATTGATTTACCAATGCGAAATGCCAGGACGCTACACCGGCGGCGAGATCAACAGCATCGCAAAAAATCAAGCTAAAATAGAGCTTTCCATTGCCCTTGCCTATCCTGATACTTATGAAGTGGGAATGCCCTTTACTGGTTTTCAGATTCTTTACCACCAAATCAACCGCAAGCCAAATCTGGCGGCGGAAAGGGTCTTCGCACCCTGGACCGATATGGAAACCCTGCTGCGTCAGCATAAGCTCCCATTGGTCAGCCTGGAAACCTTTACACCCCTAAAAGATTTCGATCTGCTGGGCTTCACCCTGCCTTATGAGCTTACCTACACAAACATTCTCAATATGCTTGATTTGGCAAATATCAGCCTCCATAGAGAAACACGCCAGGAAAATGAACCCCTTATCATTGCTGGGGGAAGCTGCGCCTATAATCCGATGCCACTGGTTCCCTTTGTGGATATTTTTCTCATTGGCGATGGCGAAAATATTCTTGTAGAGATACTGCAAACCCTGGCCAATGAAAAAAAACGCGGTGCTTCCCGCCTGGAAAAACTGAAAGCAGTCCACTGGCCCCATCGGGGTATCTTTATTCCTGAACTCAATCCAAAAGCTGATCGCCAGACCGTCAAGGCCAGCAAAACTATTCACCTGGCGCTGGAAAACTATCCTCCAAAGCCTGTTGTGCCCCTCATTGAAATCACCCACGACCGATTCAGCCTGGAACTCATGCGCGGCTGCACAGAAGGCTGCCGCTTTTGCCAGGCGGGAATGACCTACAGGCCAGTGAGGGAAAGGGCGCCGGAAGACCTGGAAACCCAGACCAAAACCGTGATAACAAATACCGGATATGAAGAAATGAGCCTAATGAGCCTCAGCAGCTCAGACTATAGCGGGCTAAGTCAATATCTAGAAAATACCCTCCCCTGGCTGAAAGATAATAATGTGTCTGTAAGCTTCCCTTCTCTGCGCCTTGACGGTATGAGTGAAGAGATTGTAAAAGTCGCCGCCTCTCAAAGAAAATCTGGCTTCACCTTTGCGCCAGAAGCCGGTACCCAGCGACTTCGCAATGTCATCAATAAAAATATCAGCGAAGAAGACTTATGGAAAAGCGTAAAACAAGCCCTCGATTTTGGCTGGCGCACACTAAAATTTTATTTTATGTTTGGCCTTCCCACTGAGACAAATGATGATTTGGATGGCATAATCCAATTAATTCTTCAGCTCCGCCGTATTGCCCGCACTTACGGAAAAGTGCAGATTAATATCACCATGAGCACATTTATACCTAAGCCTGTGACTCCCTTCCAATGGGAAAAACAAAATCTCCCCCATGAGATTTTAAAAAAGATTGAATATCTGAAACAAAGGCTGCATTTCTCCAATGTGAAACTGAAATTTCGCAGTCCACACCACTCATTAATAGAAAGTATTCTTGCCCGCGGCGATGAGGCTGCCGGCAATCTCATATTCAATGCCTGGAAGCTGGGCGCAAGATTTGATGCCTGGCACAAACAATTAAACCATACAATCTGGCAGGACGCAATTGCGCTGAGCCGGGTTGATACAGACCGAGAACTGGCCGAACGAAATCCCGATGTGCCGCTGCCATGGGAATTTATTGACGCCGGTCTCAGCAAAAAATATCTGCTTCGTGAGCGAAATAAAGCCTATTCAGCGGCGCAAACCCACGACTGCCGAGACGGATGCACCGCCTGCGGCGTATGTGACTTCGAAAATCTGACGATGCGTATCTATTCCCAAAACAATGTGGAAAAAAGTGATCTTCAACCTGAAATCAGAGCACAAGAAAAATTCTCCAGTGATAATTCAGGCGCATTTTTACTCCGTATTGCCTTCTCAAAAGGGGATAGCCTCCGCTTTGTCACCCACCATGATCTTTATCGCCTCCTTCTTAGGGCCATTAACATGCTCAGGCTCCCCATCGTCTGGACACAAGGCTTCAACCGCCGGGCTAAAATATCTCTGGGATACCCGGTGCCCTTGGGCTACACAGCCGAACATGAGTACATGGACCTCCTTTTTACTGCACCTGTACCGGGAATTTTGCCTATGATGAACCGACTGCTGCCAGATGGCTTGCACCTGAAAAATGCACAACAAATTGAACCATCAGCCAAATCGGTGATGGAAAGCACTGTGATGCTGAGCTATCAGGCCCATTTTAGCGAAAAAATTCCCGCTGCATTATTA
>DSDE01000150.1 GCA_011049095.1 Fidelibacterota bacterium | reverse complement strand
GCCCCAGGGCGCATTTTATGCCTTTCCGAAGCTAAATATTCCCGAAGATGATGTCACATTTGTGAGCGATCTGATCCGTGAAACCGGCGTGGTCACGGTGTATGGATCAGGCTTCGGTCAGAAACCGGGAACCCAGCACCTGCGCATCGTTTTTCTCCCGAATGAGCAGATTCTTGATAAAGCTTACACTCTCATCCGCGATTTCGTGAAAAAACGTTATCACAACTGACAATTGTTGATTGCTGATTGCGGCGCACTGAGCTACCTACACTGTGTGGTCAATGAACATAGTCGAAGTGTTGATTAAACAGCCAACCTAAATCGGGAATTTGTCATTCGTATTTACGAATTGTTGATAAGCTGTTCTATAAAGCGGTTTTTGAGTATAACTGTATAAATATCATTTTAACAATGGTTCTTTTTCGGAAAGTCAATTTTGAGGATAAATTTGCGGATTTGAGTTCTTCTAAAGGCCGTAAATCTAATAAATGCAAACCCTATGCGTCTTATTTTTCTCTGCGCTTATTGGTTTTTAAGTTTCCGGAGTGGACTCAAAAATGGAGAATAACGTTCAGGCTTTGCTGGGTCCAATTTTCATCGAGGCCCTCATATTCCCAAAAATAGCGCTGATATTGATATGCTAAGCTGATTTGCCGCTGGATGACATAGCTTGCACCAAAATGATAGCTCTCCCGCTTGTCGTCGGCCAGCATACCCGGTTCCGGATAGGGGATGAGCTGGTAGCCGCCGTAAAGATGCAGCGGCAAAACAGGGGGATGCAGTGCGACGCCGATATGATGGGTCAGACCCTTTATCAGTGTTGTTTCAATGTCTGTATTTACTTTTGGGTCCCATGGCAGACCGTCTATGTCAATAAAGTCGCTGCTGAGCTTGAGATTTTTCCAATTGGTGTATTCCGCTTCGTAAAAGAGGTCGATATAATTGAGAAAAAGGGCAGCGCCGAAATGAAATACCGCCGGTTTTGTGATTTTGTATTCGTAATTGTCCTTGTCAATCCGGAGGGTCGTATCGTTAATAAAATAGCTGTCGCGGAAATCTTCCTCCACCCGCAGCGATGTGGGCAGCTCCACGGAAATTCCCCAATTTAGTATAGGGAGAATACGCTGCACCAAACCCATTGATGCCGTGACACCGCGATAGGAAGGATTTAGATAAAATTCCCCGTTGTAGCCGCTAGCGACATATTTTTGATTCATCTCATTTTTGCCAAAGAGGAATTTGACATCGGCGCCGAGAAAGAGATTTTTGGCAAACTCAGTGGCGAGTCCGCTTCGGAGCTGATAGAGCCCCCCCTCCTGCCGCAGCGAGAGCTCGGGCTCTTCGTAAGTCAGGGCATATTCCGATTGCAGACTGAAATCAAAGCCCGCCACGAGAGAACCCTGATAGACCGGAAAAGGGAATATGGCCTGAATTCCGCCAAATTTGCTCTGAGGTAAATTGAGGCTGCCGCTTTGAAACTCGCTGTCATTTTGCCAGGCTTGGACGATGCGGTAGCGGTGAAGCCCCAGATTACCCGGGTTTTGGGTAAAGGCCGGAATGACCATTCCCGCCGCAACGGTTGCGCCGCCGATGGCTGCGCCTGGACCATTATACTGATTGAAGCCGACAAATGGTGAATAGACATCCCGCACATCCTGAGCGTGGAGTATTCCGATTCCCAGCAATAATAAAATGATTATAGTTTTTGTTTTCATTATCTCGCCCTGCTTTTGGTTCTGGCTGTTTTTTTGTCGCTGCTGTTTGAGGATTCAGCGGGTTTGGATTCACTTTTAGGCGGGTCGTTTTTGGGTTGATAGCTTGTGCTGCTACTTTTTGATGTGCTGCTGGATTTTGTTGTTGCAGTGCTTTTGGTGGAGCTTCCCGTGGATGAGCTATTGCCGCCAGATCCGCCGATGACATAAGCTGGATCAGGTGACGCTGCTGGAGTGTCAGTCGAGCCTCCTGCACCGCCATTGTCAGTCGCGGGTATGGCGCTGCCTGGTATCCTTCCAAAGGATCGAGTGCGCCGCAACTGTTCCGAATTGTCACCATCAGTGCCGGTGTAGCTGCCGCTTGGGGGCCGCACGTAATACCAGCGGTCGTCATAATAGTAGCTGCGTCGGTTATAGTAAAAGGGATCATAATACCAGCGTCCGGTAAACCAGTCATATCTCAAATGGCGACGGTCCTGATAGTAGGGGCGATTGTAATAATAGCCATCCCAGTAATAACCATAGACCCAGTCGTCATAATATGCATTGTAATAATAATGAGAATTGTACAGGTCGTTGTTTTGAATCATTTCTTCAGGGGCAAGCTCAGCCCGTTTCTCGGGGAGCGTCGAAGGCTGGTGAACAATAGTATAGCAACTGCTCAAGAGCAGTGCAAAACTAAATATAAATGGGTATTTCATCTTATACCTCCTTTCCCTCAAACAATATAATACTTTTTCTTCCTCATGTTCCATATTAATCACATAATATCGGGTCCTTGTGGCGCATTGCAAAAAGGTCATTGTAGGTGTTTATCTTCTTTTCCCGTGCCTCCATAGGCTCTATCATTGCTGTGATCAGCATCTCTTGTGAGCTGCCGGCCTGCACCAGGCGATTGCCATTCCAGGAACTGATCTGACTCTTTCCGGTAAAACTAAGTGTTTCCTTCCAGCGGTTTTCACTACCAACACGATTTGCAGTGATTGTGAAAAGATGGTTTTCGAGGCTGCGGGTAATCATAGCATCCTGGCAAAAGGGCAAGACCAGATTTGCTGGGTGGGCAATGATATCGGCGCCACGCAGCGCCAGGCTGCGGCTCACCTCAGGAAAAATCCAGTCAAAGCAGATCATCAGCCCGATTTTGGCAAAACCAAGATCAATGACCGGCGGCGCGACATTTCCCTTGAGAAAGAGCTCATTTTCGCGATAAAAAAGATGGAGCTTGTCATAACGAGCACGTAAACCGGAGGCATCAACAAGGATGGCCGAATTGGTGACTTCATCTCCTTTTCGCAGCGGTAAACCGGCTACAATGGCCGCTTGATGCTCTATAGCAAGCTTTTGGAGAAATTGGATTGTAGGGCCATCTTCAGCTTCAGCCAGATCAAAAAGCTCTTTTTTCTCGAGAAATTGGTATCCCGTATTGAAAAGCTCTGGCAAAACGACAAGGTCTGCTTTTTGGGGAAAGAGCTGCGCTATCCCCTTCAGGTTATGCTCAGTCTTTCCGAATTCAGGCAGGGTCTGCAGGGCCGCCACAGTGATCATTTTTCTTCCTCCAATAAAAAAGACCCGACAAGCGGGCCTTTCGTTAATAAGAAAAAAGTGTATTTATTCGTAATGCTTGGCGCTGTCAAAGAGCGCCTGGCCCTCTTCTTGTCTGCCAGGCTGAAAATAGATGCTGCGAGCAAGTTTTTTGATAAAGATGGCATTGTTAGGGTCTTTATCTGTCAGCATCCGGTAATAGTATTCTGCTGAGCCATAGTCTTTGGTCTGCATATAGAGGTCGCCAATCTGTTGAATGACAATTATATTATCAGGGGATGAGGCCATCACATTTTGAAACATCTCCAGTGCCTTTTCCCAGAACTCAAGACCCTGGTAAGCAAGCCCGAGGTTGAAATAGAGGTCTTCGTTTGTGGGGTCTTTTTCTAATGCGCTCTGATAGATGGCAATAGCTTCATCATTTTTACCTTTCTTTAGGAGAAAGTCGGCCATAGGTCTGGCATGGGCAATAGGATCGCTGGCGTAGGCTTTCTGGTGCACGGCTTCCGCTTCGTCAAGATAGCCCAAATCTTCTAGAATCAAGGCTTTTTGCATTAGCAGAGTAGTATTTTCGCCATTAAAAGAGAGGCCTTTGTCCAGCGTGGCCAGGGCAGCCGTTGTATCTCTCTGAAACTTGATGAGCAATGTTGTCTGGATATTGTATGTCGTTGGATCATCAGGTTTAAATTCACTGGCCAGCATAAACATCTCCAGCGATTTGGCGCTGTTTGTAGTAATTTTGGCTTCATCGGTTTCACCAATCAGTGAATTGTATATATCTCGGCCTTTATTGAAGGATTTTCCATACAAAAATTCTTTGAGCTGGCTAATTTCTTCTTGGTGGATATCGCTGATTTTTAAACTTTAATCCAGATAGCTTTTTGCTTCCTGATATTTATCGAGGGGAATATAGACATCTCTGGCCAAGCGTAAGGGAATTTCCGGATTTTCCGGCTCCAGGTCGATGGCTTTGAGAAAAAATTCCTCTGCTTTCACCAAGTCATTTTGCTGCACGTAGGTTTTTGCTGAAGTATATTCCATTGAAGAACAATTGAACAAAATCAGCGCGGAAATCAGTGCGATGGCCATTAGCAGCCAAGTTTTTCTTTTCATTGCATCTCCTTTTTTCATTGCCTTTAATTTAGCCAAATCTCTTTTCTATATCAAAGATTTGTTCATTTTTCTTCATAATATGGCGAATAGTTATTTAAAGGGTAATTATTTTGATGAGCTCTTTTGCCCGGTTTTCTATCTCTTCATCAATGATACTGTCAATAGTATCGGTGCTGAAGGATTCTACCAGAAAAGACGCTAAAATAGTGCCGTAAACCATTGCCCGGCGATAGTCAGCGGCTCTGGGATTGGAAAATTTCCCCAAAAAGCCAAAAAATCCCCCGGCAAAAGCATCACCGGCTCCGGTTGGATCAATGACCCTTGAGACAGGAAATGCCGGCACGGAAAACATTTCGTTATGGTGGCAAAGAAATGCACCATATTCGCCCCTTTTAACAACTAAAGTGGATGGACCCAGTTTAATAAGACGTCTGGCAGCCTCATAAACATTAGACGTAACGGTAAGCTGCCTGATCTCATCTTCATTCATAATGACAATATCGACTTTCTGCAGCGCTTCGATAACTTTTTCCCGGCTTATATCAATCCAGAGGTTCATCGTATCCAAGCCTACCAGCGGCTTGCGCTCCATTTGAGAAAGAACGTCTAGTTGTAGCTCTGGATGTATATTTCCCAGGAATAGCATAGGCTGCTGCCGGTATGAGCGGGGAAGCTGGGGCTGAAATTTTTCAAAAACATTCAACTCGGTGTAAATCGTGTCCCGTTTGTTTAGATTACTTTTATAGCGCCCTCCCCAGCGAAAGGTCTTGCCCTCTACAATTTTCAGGCCTTCTGTATCAATATTGTGCCGCCGAAAAAGATCAAGGCCTTTTTCGGGAAAGTCGGTGCCAGCGATTCCTACAATCCGTGTTTTAGAAAAGCGGCTGCAGGCCAGGCTGAAATAGGTGGCAGAGCCTCCCAGGGCATTTTCTCGTTTTCCCCAGGGGGTTTCTACGCTGTCTAATGCGATACTGCCTACGACGACGACTGACATAAGCTCCTCCTATTAGCTAAAGTGATATCATTTATTTTGAAACCAGCGTTTTTTCGGATTCTTTGCTTTTTTCCGGGCGCAAAAATTCATTTTCCATTTGGTGAAAATTTAGCTGGATTTCCTACCAGCCATTTTTAAATGATGAGTAATCAGTTCCTCGCATAGCCGTAGCCAACCGATCCCAATCGTTTACCAGCCCTGGAGTATAAGTTCTGTGGCACTCCAGGCAGCCTTCTGCTTCGCTGCTAATATTTGCTGTAATCGCGAATGTATTTGTTAAAATCAGGCCAAGGCCAGTTATCGGCAGTGTTGCCCATTTCATTTATAGTCTATTGCTTTTTTGTTTTCGTGATACCTTAAATTAAGGTAATGAAATCAAAGAAGGGAGATTTTTTATTTGATACCATATTTTTTAAAATGAAGTACATATCCCTTATCAGATTTTTGGATGTGATTCACTATCCAATCCCGAAGAAAATTGAGCGTCTGGCTGGTGATGCCCATTTTCCCCTGATCAAATTGAGTTTTAAGCTCAGTAACTTTTTCCACTAGTTTTTGGTGTTCGCGTATATGGGTAGCTGCAGCTATGTATTTGGTTTCTTTAAATAGTTTTTCTTCAGCCGAGAAGTGATATTGTGTGTAAGCAATCAACTCGTTGAAAACAGAGGCAAGGATACTATTACCCTGACCTGCCCGCATCGCATCATAAAGCTTGTTGATGAGGTCCACCAGTTTTTGATGGTGTTCATCAAATTGCTTGATGCCTGTTTCATATTTTTGATCCCATTGAATAAGCGCCATAAAGCCTCCTTTTTTGTTTATATGAAAATCATTAGCTCTAGATTGCCGTTTTGGTTCCAGCGTTGATCCGTATTGCTTTGCGAAATTGATTCCAGATGATAATTGAAACGCAGCCAGGGATGAAAACGAACATTAAAAAGAAGTCCCCGGCGAATGTTGAAATAAAGCTCCTCAGCCCCTTCCACTGCGCGATGCTGAAAGTCATGGCGTTCGCTGTAGGTAGGTCCCATCCTTAAATATAAATTCTCCGACTGATAAAATGCAAATATTTCTGTCCGCCAGTAATATCGGCTATGGAACCGGTCCTGAACCCAGGCATCCCAATCCAGTGCACCATCATCTTCCAGGCGAAGAGAAAATGCCAATTCGCTGCCCCAGGATGGTCTGATATGATACTTGACAGACTGGCTGGTATTGAATCCGCGAAAAACCATACTCTGGAGCTGAACGAAAGCGCTGTCTTCATAATCATAGACAAAATAGTTCGCAAAAAGAGTCTGTTTACCAAGCCAGCGCATTTGCAGCGGTAAATTTAACGAAAACTGCTGCTCTAGTTGATAGACACGATTCCAGTGATTTTGGGCGGACCTTTTGCTGGAAAGGTATACCAGGTGATGAAAATAGACACTGCCACCAAGCAGTATTGAAAAAGCAGGATTTGCTTTCGCATGCCACTTGCCGGCAATGCGGTATTTTGATTCATCCCGATCATCATAATTATTGGTGTCGGGTGTGTCAAAATGCAAAACACCGGCGCTGGCCTGGAGCGCCAGACTATCTCCAGGAATGCCATTTAGAAATGTGAGTCCCCAGTTAAAACTGTTATTTCGCAATTGATAATCTGCCGGCAGGCGCAGATTGGAAGCGGTTGAGCTGCTGCGATTTAGCTGCTGGTCGCCACGCCAGGAGCTCCAGGCCCGCATTTTTGTAAAGCGGTATTGAATGTCGGCCTGATTTTGTAAACGTGTATCTGTGCGGAGCCGGTGACTCCATACACTGTCTGCCAAAAATGAAAAACGGTCCCGCTCAGATGAAAGATAAATCTGATGACCAAGCATCAGTCTTTCATTGATGGGATAGTTAATACGATTTACAATTTTTCGCTGTGTTAGTCGCCTTGTCTCACTGTTTCTGTCAATGTCGGTATAATATTCCCGATGATATTCATTAAACTGGATTTGAGTTTGAATAGGCAGCATATTGAGCAATAGTCCTCTCCAGTGTAAATCGTTTGCAAATTTATAGTTCTGACGAGTGTCAGTCTGGTAATGATTCCAGTCTAAGCCAGGTATAAATCCAAGATTATTTCCTTTTGGGTCTAATAAAAGCTGACTAAACCAGCCTTTTTCTTGAATTGAGATGCGGTCTTCAGAAAAAAGGCCGCCATAAGCACGCAGATTTTTTACAGTTGGAAACTTTAAAGCAAGTCCGCCAGCTTGCTTTTCATAGTCATTTTTATATTGACTTTGTTCATCAAAAAGTGAATATAAGTCACCATAGACTCCAGAGTAGAGCCTGGAGAATGTCTTGTGAAGAGCTTCAAAGGAGAGCTGGTTTTCAGAGCGGACCCGCAATTCCCCGCCTGGGCGATAATAAAGATTGCTGCGGTCATTAAATTCTCCTGATAGCTGCCATGAGCCCGGTGTGTAGTAAAAATGATTGCGCCCCTGAAT
>DSDE01000029.1 GCA_011049095.1 Fidelibacterota bacterium | reverse complement strand
TTCAATGGTTAAGCTTGCAGCCATCGGCATCAGTTTTTTTGGAGCGGTTGTGGTTATTACCAAGGGCCGCTGGAGCGATATTCAAGTGGAATCTTGGCCTGGTGTTTTTTTGGCTTTCGTTTCTGCTTTTGTCTGGACATTATTCTGGATTGTAAATAAAGAGCAGCGTCGTGAACCAGTGCTGGCTTTGGCACTTACCTTTTTTTTTGGAATGCTCTGGTCAGTTTTATCAGCATTCACATATTGGAATGTGGAGATTCTCTCAATTCAGGCTCTGTTTAGCGGCGCTTATGTTGGACTTTTTGAAATGAGTTTCACATTTTTGCTGTGGCTCAGCGCCCTGAAGCTTTCCCGCTCGGTCTCATTGGTAAATAATCTCATCTATGTAACGCCCTTTCTCAGTTTGCTGGTGATTCGTCTTGTGCTAAAAGAGCCCATCCACATAGCCACCATTGCTGGTTTATTTATCATAGTCAGCGGCATTTTGCTGCAGTTTTATAGCTCACGGAGAAAAGAATGAAAGTATTTGGAAAAGAGTTACAGTATCACTGTGAAGGTCACAGTGAGATGGAGGATATCACCCACGATGTACAGATGCTAATTATGGAAAGTAATATCAAGGCTGGGTTGGTGAATGTTTCTGTTATCGGCAGCACAGCATCAATCACCACCATCGAATTTGAGCCGGCGCTGGCTGCTGATATGAAGGACTTTTTGGAAAAGCTGGTGAGTGAAAGACAGCCTACCCGCCATGGAAGCACCTGGGGTGATGATAATGGATTTAGTCATTTGCGAGCCTCATTAATGGGACCTGGAATAAGCCTTCCTGTGGCCAAAGGTATGGCAGTTTTAGGAACCTGGCAACAAATCGTATTGATTGACCACGATAACAGGCCACGTCAGCGACGAATTTATGTTCAGGTAATGGGAGAATAAGCAGGTTTTCTTGGGGAATATTTTGCTTATTCTCCTATTTACATATTCACCTTTTAAAAAACCATGTGCGTAATAGTAACCGCAGCAATCAATCCAGCCAGATCAGCAAGAAGCGCTGAAGGAACGGCATGGCGGGTTTTGGCTACGGAAATACTGCCAAAATAGACAGCTAAAACATAGAAAGTAGTTTCTGTAGAGCCCATCATAACAGAAGCCATTCGGCCAATAAGTGAATCAGGACCGTGAGTGGCAATAAGTTCGCCGACTATACCCAGAGCGCCGCTGCCTGAGAGAGGTCGCATAAAAGCCAGCGGCAGTAAGTCTCCAGGCATACCAATAAGATTGGTCACGGGGGAAACGATCCAGGCCAGGATGTCCATAGCTCCGCTGCTACGAAAGGCGGCAATTGCCAGAAAAATGGCAACTAAATAGGGAATAATCCGCAAAGCTACATCAAAACCTTCTTTAGCGCCTTCGGTAAATGTTTCATAAACTTTTACACCTTTTCGATGGCCATGAAGGGGGATTAAGACCAGAATCAATGGAATTGCTAAAACACTAATAGCATCAATAATTGCTTTAAACATTGGTCTCCTCCTTTTTATCTTCAATTGAAGGCGAAGGATCATCAGGGAGACGGTAGCGGGGCAGCCTTTGCAGCAATTTGGAAGCTGTGATACCCACTGTTGTGGAGATGACCGTCGCTAAAATCACCGGCCCGATGATTTCTGATGGGTTATTGGAGTCAGCTGCCGCCCGGATTCCAATAATGGTGGCGGGAATAATAGTCACGCTGGATGTGGCCATCGCCATATAGGTGGCCATCTCATTGGTGGCAGTATCTTTAAGTTTATTTAGTTTTTGCATTTCATTCATTGCTTTGAGGCCTAAAGGGGTTGCTGCATTTCCCAGGCCAAGCATACCGGCGGCTATGGCCATTATGAGGGAGCCCATAGCGGGATGATCAGGAGGGATTCCTGGAAAAAGCCAGGTCATAATTGGTTTCAGCGCTTTTCCTAAAGTGCCGATAAGTCCTGATTCTTCGGCAATTTTCATAATTCCCAGCCAGAGAGCCATAATGCCTACCAGGCCGATGGCCAGAGTTACAGCAAACTCGGCGCTGTCCCAAATTGCTTTTGTCATATCACGCAGAGGGTCCCAAGAGAGATTCATAGTCAATGCGCCACTTACAATCGCTAGCCCAAAGCACTTGTAGGTCGCCACACCGATGCCAATCAGCAACAACCACAACCAAATAACATTAATCATACGCTTCCTTTCATTTTCTCTAAATATACAAAAAGAGGCTCTTTTCAGAGCCTCTTTTTCACTTTAAAAGGTTCATTATCAGTTTTCAGGTTTGACCATCTCGTCGTATTTTCTCAGTTCGTCTAGAATAATCGGCAGGAGCTTGAGCACGCCAGTGAGCCCCACATTAGGAATGGCCAGGGTGACGGCATCAATGATTTCATCAGCAGTGGCGCCGGCTTTCAGCGCTTTTGGAATGAGGATGCTGATGGCTTCCGGTTGCTGGGTTGTTACCTGAAGCGCCAGGACAATGAGTTCCCGAGTTTTTTCATTCAGATGGGTTCCCAGTTTGTTGAGCATATTCTGATAGCTTTTCACCACATCCTTACGGCTGCTCATCAAGAATGTAAGCCCGTCATTTTCATAATCTTTAAACCGATAATTTTCCAAATTGGGGTCCTTTATTTTTTTTGTTGTGCGTCAACAACTGCATAGGCAGTCATATTGACAACATCCTTTGCAGCACTTGATCCGATCTGCAGCAGATGAACCGGTTTTTTCATACCCATAAGAATTGGCCCGATTGCTTCGGCGCCACCTAAGGTTTGAAGCAGTTTGTAAGCGATATTGCCGCTTTGCAGGTCAGGGCAGATGAGAATATTTGCGGCTCCGTCAAGCATAGTAAAAGGATATGTTTCTTGCAGCATTTCCGGGTTGACGGCGATGTCAGCATTCATTTCACCTTCTACAATAAGCTCTGGATGCTTCTCTTTCAGAATCTTCACCGCCTTGGCCACTTTTTCTGCGAGCGGGTGACGGCTGGTGCCAAAATTGCTGAAGCTGAGCATAGCAATCCGTGGCTCCATCCTGAAACGTTTTGCTTCCAGGGAAGCCAGATAGGCAATGTCTGCCAGGCTTTCGGCTGTTGTTTCGATATTGACGGTAGTATCGGCAATAATCTTAATTGTATTCTTGAAAATCATGATATACATACCAGCTACTACGGAGGTGCTGTCGGCCTTGCCGATGACTTTCAGCGCTGGGCGTATGGTATCGTGATAATGCTGGCTTACGCCGCCAACCATACCATCAGCATCTCCCATATGAACCATCATAGCAGCAAAATATGTTTTGCTGAGCATAGCTTTTTCAGCGTCGTGACGGGTTTCACCTTTGCGCTGCCGCAGTTTGTAGTATTCTTCCACATATTTTTCGAGTTTATGGTATTTTGAAGGGTCATTAATCTCCACACCATCCAGTTTTACGCCCAAATCTTCCGCTTTGGCTTTGATGATATTTTCATCGCCTAAGAGTATTGGTTTGGCGATACCTTCGGCGATAATCTGTTGTGAAGCACGAAGGATTTTTTCATTTGCACCTTCTGGATAAACGATATGTTTGGGGTCTGATTTTGCCCTGTCCCAGAGCTCGCGCATTAGGCTGCGGCTGCGGCCCAGTCTGGCTTCAAGCTGGCGTTTGTATTGATCAAGGTCCACCGGAGCTCTGGCAACACCTGTTTTCATGGCTGCTTCGGCCACGGCTGCCGCTTCCCAAATCAGCACCCGATAGTCAAAAGGTTTAGGTATGATATAGTCTTTACCAAAGGTGATTTTATCAACGCCATAGGCTTTGGCTACTTCTTCCGGCACATCCTCTTTAGCCAGATTAGCCAGCGCCATAGTGGCGGCTACTTTCATTTCATCGTTAATCACTTTTGAGCGGACATCCAGCGCGCCACGAAATATAAAGGGGAATCCTAATACATTATTTATTTGGTTTGGAAAGTCGCTGCGACCGGTGGCCATAATGATATCGCTGCGGGTCTGAACTGCCAGGTTATAGTCAATTTCTGAAGTGGGGTTGGCCATTGCAAAGACAATGGCTTTGGGCGCCATTGTTTTCAACATCTCCGGAGAGACGACATCTCCCTTAGAGAGACCAATAAACACATCGGCGCCAACCATTGCATCAGCCAGCGTTTCTTTGTCTGTATCCTGCACGAAATAGTCTTTGTACTTATTCATTCCTTTGGTGCGGCCTTTACGAAGAACGCCACGGCTGTCGCACATAAAGATATTTTTATGTAAAACACCCAGAGCTTCGTAATGTTTGGCACAACTTATTGCGCTGGCTCCGGCGCCATTCACCACAACGATGATTTCTGAAAGCTTTTTGCCCTGAATTTCGCAAGCATTGATAAGGCCGGCTCCGGAGATGATGGCAGTGCCATGCTGATCGTCGTGAAAAACAGGAATATCCATCATTCCTTTGAGGCGCTCTTCAATTTCGAAACATTCCGGCGCTTTAATGTCTTCCAGGTTGATGCCGCCAAAAGTTGGTTCCAGCTTTTTGACTATATTTATAATCTCTTCAGGGTCCTTGCTGTCAATTTCTATATCAAAGACATCAATGTCAGCAAATCTTTTGAATAGGACTCCTTTGCCTTCCATAACCGGCTTACCTGCGCCTGCGCCAATATCGCCCAGCCCAAGAACGGCAGTTCCATTGCTGATGACGGCTACCAGATTGCCTTTGCTGGTATATTTGTAGATGTCATCGGGATTTTTTTCAATGTGAAGACAGGGTTCGGCCACGCCCGGTGTATAGGCCAAACTCAAATCATACTGTGTGATACAAGGTTTGGTTGTTGTCACTTCGACTTTTCCCGGTGTGGGTTTCGAGTGATAAATCAGAGCATCCTCTTTTAAAGTCATAGCATTCCCTCTCTTTGTTTTATGTTTTTTTTGTTGCTCTTACTTTATTCATATTTATTTTCTTCGTTATTATTTGGCGTCAAATGGTATGCCAGCCTTGAATTCTTTTTCTTGAGAAAATTACGCCGATAGCTAAGAGAAGAAAATGATAGCGCTGATACTTTGTTGATTGTGACTGGTGAGCAAATTGCTCTTATAAGCGGCAGTTACTATGTTTGCAGATTCTTATTAGCTCAATATTGAGTCAATTCAATCTGAATCTGCCGGAAAAAGAGGCCATAGTGGACCCAGCCGTTTTAGTCCGAAATCTAATATTAATTTTAAAATATAGCTCTTTTTATAGACTTGTTTCCTATATCGAGGAATCGTAAATTCTTACAAATGGGAAAATATAACGGCAAATGAAAATAGAATTTCTAAAATATCGGAAATCGCGTCTCTGGTTTACTGTTATCGTTCATTTGATTTTGATTGTTGGCTTTTCGCTTATGGTTTGGGAACTTTTCGCATTGGACTTTTTAAGAGGCATCGATACTAAAAGCATTCACTATCTCTATATTAGTCGTGGTATTTTCAGTAGTTTGCTCCTTGCCATCTATGCATTTTGGTTTATTTATCGCAATCGTCTTCGCTTTGAAAGTCGTCTCGCTGCCAGCGAAGAGCAATATCGGGCAATTATTGATAATAGCAGTGATGGGATTATCTCGTTTAACCTTGATGGTATTATCCAGAGCTGGAATCGAGGCGCAGAGGCGATTTTAGGCTGGAAGGAAGCTGAGATAATCGGTCGGCCCATCAGCATATTAATTGCCGATACTGATACCTACCCGCTGAGCCGCTTGGATGATGGATTTGAAAAAGGTTATTTTGATGCCAATTTTCGCCATAAAAAGGGGCGCATTGTCAGGGTAAGTGTTGCCGAACAGCCTGTGCTAAATCTCAAAGGGGAACCTGTAGGCCGCAGTGAAATTATTCGGGATGTGACCCAACGGGATCTACAGGAAGCCCAGATGCGCCATAGTGAGAAATTGGCCACAATTGGCCACCTAACGGCTGGATTAGCCCACGAAATCGGCAATCCCTTAACGGCCATCAGCTCATTGGTTCAGCTAATTCGCCGCAAGAGCTCCGATGAATGGATCATTCAAAACCTGGAAAAGGTGATGAATCACATTCAGCGCATCTCAAAAATTGTAAGAGAAATGGTAGATTTCAGTCGTCCGTCCAAGGCCAATTTACAAAAGACCAATATCAATGAAAGCATCCGCAGCGCCGTGGGAATATTTCGTTATGATGTGAGAGCTAAAGAGACAGAATTTATAATGAATCTTGATATGAGTCTGCCTGACATCATCTGCGACCCGGATCAGATACACCAGGTTATTCTCAATATTATTATCAATGCTGTGGATGCAAATGGAGAGATTGGGAAGCGGGTTTGGATAGAAACCCGGCAAAAAAATGGCACTTTTAAAATTGAGATTTCCGATGAAGGGCCAGGGGTGCCCAAAGACCTGCATTCAGTGATTTTTGAACCTTTCTATACAACGAAAGCCGTGGGAAAAGGGACTGGCCTGGGGCTTTCTGTGAGTCACGGTATCATCCGCAATCTTAATGGAATGATAGATGTGGCTGAAAGACCGGGAGGCGGCGCAATATTTATAATCACGATTCCAAACAAGGGGGAAATATGAACGCACAATTGTTAATTGTTGATGACGAAGCCGAAATAAGGGAAAGTCTGCAAATGGTGCTGCAGGAAGAGGGACTCTCCTGCGATGTGGCCAGCAATGGCGAAGAAGCGATAAAGCGATGTGAAAACAAAAACTATGATGTTATCATCAGCGATATCAAAATGCCAATTCGCGACGGGATGGACCTTTTACGCTATGTCGCTCTCAGTTCACCTCAGACCGCTGTCATTATCATAACCGCCTACGCCACTGTTGAGACAGCCATTGAAGCGCTTCGCAAAGGCGCTGTGGATTACATTCTTAAGCCCATTGATTTTGATGAGCTGATTTTACGCGTGAAAAATGTGATTCAGCGGCAAAAGCTTTTTGTAGAAAATATAAGATTGCGCCAAGAGGTTCAGCGCCATTTTGATTTTTCTCATATCATCGGTCAGAGTTCGGCAATGAAGCGTGTTTTTCACCTTGTAGAAAGGGTTGCCAATAGTACATCAAATGTCCTAATTACAGGAAAAAGCGGCACTGGGAAAGAGTTAGTAGCCAGAGCAATTCATAATTACAGTTCCCGAACCAATGAACCCTTTGTGGCGATAAACTGTGGCGCAATTCCCGAAAATCTATTTGAGAGTGAGCTGTTTGGTTATAAAAAAGGTGCTTTTACCGGAGCAAGTACAGATAAGGATGGCGTTTTTAAGGCTGCCAATGGAGGTACACTTTTTCTCGATGAAGTGGGAGAAATCCCCATCCACATTCAGGTCAAACTCCTGCGGGCCATCGAAACCAAGGAGATTAAGCCCCTCGGCAGTAATAATGTCTATAAAGTTAATGTGCGCATCGTCTCCGCCACCAACCGCGACTTACTGAAAGAGGTAGAGGGAGGCGATTTTCGGGAAGACCTATACTACAGGTTAAACATTGTTGAGATTCACCTGCCTTCCCTGACACAGCGTAAAGAGGATATTCCTTTGCTGGTAAACCACTTTATCGACAAATACAATAAAGAGTTGAAGCGAAAAGTCAAGGGTGTTGACAACGAAACAATGCGTGCTCTGATGAATTATAACTGGAAAGGGGAAGTTCGGGAGCTGGAAAATATCATAGAGCGGGCTGTTTTGCTCCTTGATGGTGAATACATACGCATTAATGATATGCCATCAGCCAATGTGGACGAGGTGATGCCGGCCTATCCTGATAACCTTAAACAGGCGGTTCGGGCTTTTGAAAAATTTCATATCACCAATGTCCTCAATCGCGTTGATAATGACAAAGGTAAAGCAGCGGAGCTTATGGATATCGGGCTGAGCTCGCTAT
>DSDE01000166.1 GCA_011049095.1 Fidelibacterota bacterium | reverse complement strand
GATCAAAACATTGAAAATACCGGAGTGGCTGACGGCTCAGAGGAGCTGCCTTTTACTAGTATTGGCGAAGCTCTCACCATGAGTCGCAGCGGGCACAGTGTACTGATAGCACCCGGGCACTATACGGAAGCTGTTAATATTTCCGGTAAGGAAATAATTTTGGCCTCATACTATCTTTTAGAAAGCGATCCAGCTTTTATCGAAAACACAATCATAGATGGCGGAGGCGTGCGCTCTGCTGTTATTTTTGATGTGGAAGAGGAAATGATGCCATCGCTGATTGGCTTTACAATACAAAATGGTAAAGGCGCAGGTTATCAAGGCGGTGGCGTTACAGTCAATGCCAATTCCAAAGCGATTCTTTCTGACTTAATAATCCGTAATAATAGCGCCACATCGGGTGGAGCTGTGCAAATCGGCGCCAACGCCACACCCATACTGCAAAATATCCGGATATTAGAGAACAGCGCGCAAAGTGGCGGCGGAATATACCTCTCCGGTGCATCGCCTCGTATTATTAGTTGTGAAATTGTAAATAATATCGCATCCAATGGTGGCGGTGTTTTTATGCGCAGCGGCTCTAATCCGCTCTTTGAAAGAACCCTAATCGCTGATAATACAGCGACTTTAAATTACGGTGGCGGGGTATTTATTGCCTATGACAGCAAGCCGGTTTTCAGCTATGTGACTTTTGCCGGCAATGAAGCCAGTCAGAAATCTGGCGGCGCTCTATATCTTATTGCCGGGGCGGAGGCTGTTCTGTTTAATTCAATCGTTTGGAATAATAACCCTGATGCAGTTGCAGGAGGCAACGTAGGAGAACTTTCAAAGCTGACCATTAGCAATTCCATTTTTGAGAATTACTCAGACTCGCTGCAGATTGACAATGGTGAAATTCTTGGCATTGATTCTGTTTGGACTGCAGACCCGCTCTTTCTCAATGAAGCATTGGGAAATTATTATCTTGAAGAAAATTCACCGGCTATTGATAAAGGTCTGACTTATCTGGAAATAGACAATACGGCGCTTTACGACAATGGGTCGCTCCCCTATGACGGCGTAAGACCCGATTTAGGAGCATACGAATATGATGCGACGATGCTGAATATATCATCCGAGATTGCGCTGCCCAGTGAATTTATGATGCATTCGGCTTATCCTAATCCATTCAATCCTGTGATTACGATTCCATTTAGCATTCATTTGCGTGCTCACGTAACACTTGAGATTTATAATCTGAAAGGGCAATTTATCAGCAGACTTTTAAATACTCAGCTCGATGCTGGATATTATAAACCAGTCTGGAATGGCACCAATCACTATCAACAGACCGTCTCAAGCGGTGTTTATATTCTCAAACTGACGGCAGAAAACGATTCACAATTGTTTCAAGCCAGCAAAAAAGTTGTTTTTCTCCGCTGATGTGAATAAATATATTGCAATATAATTCAATTTGCTTTAATTTTGCAGGCTTTTTGAGAACGGGTGGTTAGCTCAGTTGGCTAGAGCGCCTGCTCGACACGCAGGAGGTCACTGGTTCGAGCCCAGTACTACCCACCAGGCTATTTTCTTCAAGGGCCCCTAGCTCAGTTGGTTAGAGCAGCGGACTCATAATCCGTCGGTCCCAGGTTCAAGTCCTGGGGGGCCTACTCTTTTTATATCTCTATCTATCAGGCACTTACAGCAAACGGCAATTTTGCTTTTTTGACAAAATGCTTTTTTTACAGTGATGGAATTACCCCATTTTACCCCACATAAACCCCATTTTTGGTATGGCCATACAACAGCGGCAAAACCGGTTCTTTTTTTAGAAAATAATTTTTAACTTTCAATGAAAAAAATGGAGCGAGAGCAAAATGAAGCTTTTATCATTGGACGAAGTGCGGTCACTGAGCGGAGTCGAATTGTTGCTTAATTTGGACCTGTCCGTCCCCTGACGAATCAAGCCAAATTAAGATGAAATAGTATGAGAATACCAGATGTGCTTCTTAGGGTTCCACTAAGAAATACACAATCTTCTTTTGTGACTGACAGTAAATAATTGCTTGACCATCACACTCCAGATTATTTAGGACAGCAGTGATTTACAATATACTATTGTGCGCTTGGCTAAAAAATGTGTGAATTGATTTCTTATGAAAGGAGTGAAAAGCAAAGCAATTTAGAATCGAAAGCCTTTATCTGGCTCAGCCTGCCTTTGCGAAGAGCCTGCGGTAAGCGGGATTGGCATCCAGCAGCTTATGGTGTTGATCAATGGCGGATATCGTGTGATTATTGAGCCAAATTACCTGGTCTGCAGTTGCGGCTGTGGCTTCCCGATGGGTGGCGGCGATAATTGTCGTTTTAGGCAGATAGCGCCGAATTTCATTCCAAAAGAGGCGTTCCGTTTTTGCGTCTAAAGCTGAGGTAACGTCGTCGAGGAGCAGTATTTGCGGTTTGTGTGCGATGGCTCTGGCTAAGGCCAATCTGGCTCGCTGTCCGCCGCTGAGCCCCACGCCACCCTGGCTGATCTCTTTTGCTTGTATCAATTCGGGGTCAAAGACTGCTGCTTTTTTAATATCCTGCCAGAGCTCGTCAGTGAGTTCCATTCTGCCTAAGGTGATATTATCATTGAGATTGCCGCTGAATAGGGATAGGTCCTGGGGCACATATCCAAAAAGGCGGGCTTTCTCTTCAGCAGACAGCCTGGAAATAGACTTAGCGCCGATTCGGATTTTTCCCGAACTGGGTTCGAGGATACCCGCTATGAGCTCTAAGAGTGTGCTTTTTCCACAAGCCACGGGTCCTACAATGGCAATAATTTTTCCTAAACCAATACTCAAATTTATATTTTCCAGCAGTGCCTGTTCTTTTTGATATCGGAAACTGAGATTTTCTGCGATAATTGCGTTCATCTTTGTTGCTGGTCGCTCTGTGGCTAATATTTCCCGGATTTCTTCCCCCTCATATTCCCTGAAATCTCGATTATTCTCTTGTGAATCCTGAGTCTCGCTGAGTTCTTTTAGCCGGTACACAGAGGTCTCGGCAAGCTTGGTGCTGACAAAGAACCAACTGATCGTCCAGATGGTTTCAGTTAGACCACCAAGGTAGGCGACAAACGCGTAGAAATCACCCAGGCTGATGTGGCCTTGCAGCACAAAGAAACTACCGGCGAAGATCACGATGACCAGGCCTATCTGATTGATCATACTGCCAAAACTTTCTAAAAATGAGCGGATTAAAACAACTTTTTCTTCGCTGCGAATACGCTTGGCGATGGTTTTGTTAAATTGGCCGGATTGAGCTGCTTCAGCGGCTGAGCCAATAATGATGCGGATTCCGGAAAATGCCGATTCCAGAAGGTCCACTGTTTCACTGGTGCGCTTTTGCCGCTGGCTGTAAGCCTTCTCCTGAATAGATTCGGTACGGGCGATGAGCCAGATGACAATGGGCAGCGGACTCATAGCAATGAGGGTCAGTTTCCAGCTCAAAGTCAGCATCAAGATGATTGAAAAGCTGAGTGTCAATCCTGCTTCAATGGGGCGCATAATGCCGCTGGCACTGTACCAGCTCAGCTTCAGATCACCATCAATATCATCAGTAAGGCGGGTGATGAGATCGCCAGTGCGATAGTTTTGAAAAATGGCGGGTCTCATTTTGAGCACAGCTCGAAAATGTTCTGAGCGCATATCCTTTGCAATACGGAGATTCATCATAAACCTCATTGCCGGAAGGAGCCATTGGGTAATTTCCCGCAAGATGCCGACAGAGAGAATGATCAAAATCCAGCTTCGAACATTTGTTAAATCAATATCCTGCGCTAAGCCATCCACAATAAATTTAAAGATATAGGGGTAGAGGGTTTTAACGGCGATGCCGAGAATGGTGACAATCAAAACGGCTGTCATGCCTTTCCAGCGATGTCGCCAATATCTTTTAAACCATTTTAAAACATAGGTCATGATGCGGTTCCTTGAGAATGTACAAGTTGAGTTTCTAGCAAATCAGCATAGATTCCGTTACGATTCATCAGCGCTTCATGGGTGCCTGTTTCACGAATCAGCCCATTTTGAATGACTGCAATCTGGCTGGCATTGCGAATTGTACTGAGACGGTGGGCAACGATAATATTGGTACGGTCCTCCAACAGTTTTTGCAAAGCCTGCTGAATGGCGGCCTCAGTGCCAGGGTCCACTGAGCTGCTTGCTTCATCAAGAATTAGCAGTTCCGGGTCTAAAGTCAGGGCTCGGGCAAGAGCCAGCAACTGTCTTTCACCCTGGCTGAGATTGGCGCCTCGCTCGGCGATAATCTTGTCCAGGCTGCCGTGGCCATTTTGGATGAGCCTTTCAATTCCAGCAGTTTTCAGCGCCAAATGAATCTGCTCATCACTGATATTCTCACGGAAAAGTCGCATATTGTCTCGAAGTGAAGCCGGAAAAAGGCAGAGGTCCTGCAAAACCAATCCAAATCGTTTACGCCAGGCTTCCAGCTCAAAGTTTTTTAGGTTAATGCCATTAACCAGGATTTCACCGTCATCGGGATCATAAAAACGGCACACGAGATTGACGATGGTGCTTTTTCCACCACCGGTAGGTCCCACGAGAGCAAGCGTCTCACCACCTTTGAGAATAAACGAGACATTTTTCAAAACCGGTTTTCCTGGGCTGTATGAAAAGCTTAGATTCCGAAATTCAATTTGACTAATTTTTTCCGGTACAGGAATGGTTTTTTCACAGTTTTTTATCTGCGGCTGCTGATCCAGAGCTGTAAAAATCCGGTCTGCCGCAGCGCCTGCCCGCTGAATCTCAGCTAATTGGTCTGTCAGCATAATGATTGGCCAATAGATTTGGGCAATATATTGGGCGAAAAGAACGATAGTTCCCACCGTTAAGGTGCCGGCTTTAATCCAGTTCGCACCCAGCCAGAGGGCAACAACTGTAACGAGGATTTCCATAAAAGCAAGCCCGCGAAAAATGGCATATTCCATAAAACCGATGCGGCTTGTGAATTGCACATAACGATCATTTTGTCGTTTCAGGCGTGCTTCTGCCCATGAGCCGCGGTTATATAGCTGGAGAATGCCCACAGATTTTACAAATTCTGCCACCACAGCCGATACTTCAGAATATTTAGAACGCTCTTCCCTAAAATAGGGACGCAGCCATTTAAACATCAGCCAGGTTCCGGCAAAGAGAATGGGTATCACGGCAAAAACAATGGCAAAAAGACGCAGATCAATGATAGCCAGAATCACAACAGCGCCAATGAGCATACCAATACTCATAATAACCCGCAAAATCATTGTAGAAGAGAGGGCTACCAGACGCTGTGTATCACTTTCTATACGGCTCACAAGCTTACCCACGGGATAGCGTTCCAGAAAACTTAAACCGAGCCTGAGAAAATGATCAAATAGCTTAACTTTAATATCATTCACCACATGCACACCGGCCTTTTGTAGCAGCCAGCTACTAAAGAAATTAATGACAGCCGAGCCCAACATTGTTGCCAGAAAAATTAAACCTGTCAGAAGAACTCTTCGGTATTCACCAGATGGAAGGTCTATGTCAAAAATTCGCTTGAGAAGTACCGGCTGATAGAGTACCAGAGCAACGCCCAATAGCCCCAGGAAGAAGCTGAAACAAAAGGTACGCCGATAGGGTTGGATAAATGGCCAAATCCTTTGGAAAATTGCTTTTACAGATAAGCCGCCGGGCATATCATCATTAAAATCATCTTCATAATCATTCCACCACATAATCGCTCCACTTCATTTTATGAGACGCCCAAATGACTTTGCTGCATAGCAGTACAGACTCATTTCTAAAACCCATATCGGGATGCATTTCAATTCTTTTCATATCCATTCTGTTTTCTGAGACTAATTTACATAAATTGTTGTCAGGAAAATTTTAATATTCCTTGGTAAACCTTTTTTACAGGGCCACGCAGCAGTAAAAATTCATCTTTATTTTGGGAAATATAAAGTTCACCACCAGGAACAATAACGGTAATAGGAAATTGAGCCTTCCCTAGTCGCACTGCTGTCGCCGCCGCTGCTGTAGCGCTGCTGCCGCTGGCAAGAGTGTATCCAGTGCCCCGCTCCCAGATGCCGATTTGGATACGATGCGGTTCAAGGATTTTCATAAATTGAACATTAATTCCCTTTGTGAAAAGGGAGTGCTTCTCAATCTTTGGTCCCCATTTCCGTATATAGTTCTCACTCAGATCTTCACTTTCAATGACGCAATGGGGATTCCCTAAACTTAAAGCTGTTATTTTGAATGATTGATTATCTACTATTAAGGTCTTATTTATGATTTCACGGTTTTCCCCTGAAGCCGGAATCATTTGACTGTCAAAAATGGCTTTGCCCATTGCGATTTCAGCTTCATCCTTTTCTGAAAAGACGATTGCAGTTACAATACCGCCTTGGGTTTCGATACTGAATTGCTCATCGGCCATATAATATCCGGCATCTACACAGTAGCGGGCAAAAATTCTCAATCCGTTGCCGCTTTTTTCTGCTTCACTGCCATCGGGATTGAAGATGCGCAAGGCAGTTTGGGCTCTTGCTGAAGCCAGGGGTCCCCAGAGCAGACCGTCACTGCCAAGTCCATAATGGTGGCTGCAGATTTTCTGTATCATCTCTCGTGAAGGCAATTGAGGCGTTAAAGCCGGATCGCAAAGGAGATAATCATTGCCCAGCGCCTGGTATTTAAATAAAATCAATTCATTTTTTTCCATTCCTAAATTTACGTAAACCATTAATATATCTATATTAAAAAATAAAGTCAGACCAGGAAGCCAAGCGTTGCAAGCTTGGACTGCTTTATTCTTGTTTAGCTTTTTCACTCCGGTTTTTGTAACTTTTCTTATGAATAGAGATGACGGAGTGAGCCTGAGATGAAAGAATTAATTGCTGTTTATAATCGTTTTGCTGAAACCTATCATGAAAATCGTGGTATCTTTGATATGTCCCAAATATTCAATGAGTTCTACACTATTATAAATATTGATAAAGGCCGCCTTCTCGATCTGGGCTGCGGGGCCGGCGAACCCATTCCGGCAATGTTCATCGAGAAAGGGTGGAAGGTGACCGGGGTGGACTTTTCCCCCAAAATGATTGCCCTAGCCAATTTTTATCAGCCAAAAGTGATGACTATTCTCTCGGATATTAGTGAAATTGATTTTGAAAATGATCAGTTCGAGGCTATCACGGCTGTCTATTCCCTCTTTCATCTGGAAAAAGAGAAGCAATCCCCCTTATTTGAAAAGATCTACCACTGGTTAAAATGCGGCGGAAAGGCGCTTTTTACTTATGCTGACCAACATTATACAGGCGCAGAATCATTCAGCGGTTATAAAGAATTTATGGGCGAAAAGCTCTATTACAGCCATTTCACCCCTCCAGAACTACGAAATATTTTGCAAAATATTGGCTTCGAAATCATCCGTGAAGACTACCGCGAAATCGGCGGCGAGATTTTCCTCTGGATGACGGTGGGAAAACCCAGAAAGTCCCGCCAGCGTCCCGATTGTGCTCCCAGGGACAAAGGGACTTAGGGACGAAGGGATGCCTGCCCCGTTCAATTTCTTCTTATTTATCGGGGTGAAATGCGACACTTGCCCAATTGAATACGACAAGGGAGTATATTCCAGCGGGGACGGAACCTTTTTCACTGGGGAAGGGACTGAGAGAGAACTCGCTGGATTGGCTTGATTAAATTTTTTTAGCCAATATGCCAAATTTGGACTTGTATGATGCCTGACGGACCTGCCCGTCCCCTGACGGAGAAAGCAAAATTAAGAAGTAGAGGATAGATGCAGTAAAGGATAAATTGGGGGATGAAAAGAGAATTCTAGAATCTCTGTTTTCAAGTCGCTGCAAAAATAGCGCTGAAATCAGCTTTCCAGATTATTTAAGACAGCAGTGAT